>JAFTEU010000181.1 GCA_017453505.1 Muribaculaceae bacterium | reverse complement strand
AGTTTTCAGTTTTCAGTTGTCAGTTGTCAGCGGGTGAGGCTCACGCAAAGGCGCGAAGCCGCAAAGTTTTTATTGGTTTCTTGGGAAAGCTCCGTTAGGAGCGATTAGGTCATAGGCAGCCATAACGGGCTTTCCCTGGACAGTAATAATAACATCCTCAAGTTCTGAAGTGTTTATCACTTCAGAACTTGAGGATTGGAGAGGAGAGAGTAGTGAAGAAAAATTCTCTGAATTTTTTTGGGCTTCGACGCATGGACTTGCGGCGACCCATCTCTAATCTCTACTCTCTACTCTCTACACCTCAAGTTGATAAACGTGGCGAAACCACGTTTATCAACTTGAATAAAATTATCTCACGCTGATCTTGTAGGCCTGCTTGCCCACGGTCACGATGTAGATGCCGGGAGACATCGACAGGGTGCGGTAGCCGTCGGCGACGAAGTTCTCGACCTGACGTCCATCGACGGTGAACACGCGCACCTGCTGTCCCTCAAAGCCCTCGATGCTGATACCGCCCTTGACGGCAGCGATCTGCTCCCTGGATGCCAGCTCGTTAACGCTGCTGGGCTTGTTCTCGGCAGTGATGCGGATGTTGTCGAGCCAGATGCGCTCGCTCATCATGCTCATGTAGCCGCGGAAGCTGAACTTCATGAAGTTGGCCAACTCGGTTCCTGTCACGGGAATCTCAAACAGTTGCCACTCGCCGTCACCCTCGGTCACGTCGATTGTCATCAACTCCTCGTAGGGGTCGTCGTTGAGGCTCTGCGACACCACCAGGGTGGGCATCACGGCTGCACTCGAGCTGTAACCCATGTAAACCCAGAAGGAGAGTGTGTACTGTTTGGTGGGATCCACCTCGACCTTGGGGGTCACCAGGTCAGACCAGTGGTAGCTGTTGTAGTAGTTGCCGTTGTAGCACATGGCATAGCCGTTGTCGCCGTCCTGTGAGGTCATCTCCTCGTTGTCGGCCAGCACATACCAGATGGTGCCATAGTCGGCAACGTCGGCATCAACCACCCAGCCGCTGCTGTAGATGTAACCATCGGCAAAGGACTCGGTGAAGGGAGCCTGCTTCAACTTACCGAGGACGATATCGTCGATAACGGCCTGGCCAATGCCAGCCGAGGTCGAAGGAATCACGGCATAGTAGTGCATCTCCATCTCATCGGTGGGCTTGCGCTCGACGGTATAGGAGGTCTCGGTAGTGGTGCCGATGACGACCATCTGCTCCTCGGGGGTCGTGCCCTGGGGGAAGTACTCGACGATGGTGTAGGTCAGCGAACCGTCAACCACACCGCCGTTCACGCCGACCTCGCTGGGAGCATCCCAGGTCAGGACGGCCATCTGGTTGTCCTCGTTACCGCGGATCCAGAAGTTCTCGACTGCCAGGGGCACGTCAACGCCGGCAAACACGGTTGCCTCGCTGACCTTGCCGCGGCCATACTCGTTCTCGGCCACGATGATGTAGGAGTTGGTGCCGTTGAGGGGCTGCTCGTCAACCCACACGAGGGCCTGACCAGGCTCCACGTTATCAAAGGTCATCAAGGGGATGGCCGATCCGCTGCGGTAGATGTAAACCTTGAGCGGGCCCTCCAGCGGACGCTGGGCATAGTCAACGCTGGGCGCGTTGAAGGCGAAGTTGACCTTCAACAGGCCGGTCTTGTCGTTCTCGACGACGAGGTTCTCGACACTGTAGGGCGCAAATGCCGAGCCCACGAGCGTGATCGAGATGTCATCGATGCTGGGAGAGATGTAGCTGCTGGCCACGTCGGCAACCATGAGGATCGAGGGATAGTACTTGCCGGTCTCGCTGGCAATCACCTCGTTCTCGATGAGCACCTTCTCGCCATAGTTGGTGAAGGGCAGCTGGTCGGGATAGATGGTCTGGGCCGTTGAGTCGGGAGCCATGCCGATGCCGGCATAGCCCGGGCAAACCTGATTGTAGGAGCTGTAGGTCCAGTTGAAGGCATAGGTGTAAACCATGTCCTTCTCGAGCTTGATGGCGGGCATGTAGAGCCAGATCTTCTCGACGGGATGCTGCACGAAGTAACCATAGCCGCCCAGAGCCAGATTCTGGTTGTAGCTGCCCCACAGCCAGCGGTACTCGTTGGTGCTGTAGATCGACGAGTCGTTGACGGTGTAGAAGAAGCGGGCATCGGCCTCGGTGTCAAACGTGTTGGTGTAGGGTGCGGTATATACGCCGATGAAGGCCTCGGCGCTGACGCGCTTACCCTCGCCAGCCTCGTTGCTGATGGCCACGGTGTAGGTGTGGACACCCACGCCCTGCACGGTGTTGTCGGTCCAGGTGGCGCTGCTGCCGGCCTGGACGGGAACCTGTGCCACAGCGGGCTCGGCACCGTCACGGTAGATGTTGGCGGTCAGTGCGCTGCTGGTCAGCGGGCTGCCGTCGAGCGTGGTGGAGGGAACGGTGAAGGTCACGTCGGCAATCATCTCGCCCTCCTCATCGGGGGTGATGGTGAGGTCGGTGACCTCGGCAGGAGCCTCGTTCTTGCCAAGCTGGTTGACGGCCATCGAGTAAACGAAGATACCCGATGCGTTGTCCTCCTTCAAGGTGTAGGCACGCACGGCAAAGTAGTAGGTGCCGGTCTGCTCAACCTGGAAGTCAGCCTCCCACGGGGTCAGGTTGCCGCCCACGTCGTAGGCATCATCCTGTGCCAGCACCGTGAAGGTAGAGATGTCGGTCGGATCGGTGCCGATCAACAGGCTGGCGCGCTCCTTGTAGTTAGCCCAGGTGTTGCGCATGTTCACGATCAAGGCATAGGAGATACCCTCCTCGATCTCAATACCCGGAGAAATCAGGTAATCGTCGGCTCCATCGACATCGGCACCCATGTTATATTGGCCTGTATAGATGCCCCAGCAGCTGTTGTAGTCATTGAATTGCCAGGTGTAGACGGTACCATAGTCACTCTGGTCGTTGTTGGCATTGACAATGGTCCACAGGTCGCGGGTCGATGCGTCGCTGAAGTCGTCAAAGTAGGGAGCCTGGAAGGCCGTGCCCGTCAGGATGGCGTTGGAGAGGGCCTCGTCGCCCTGCTTGCCGTCGGCATTGAACGGGGTCACGATATAATAGTAGCGCTCCATCTTGGAGGGCAGCGTCTCGCTGAACTCGCAGGCACTCTGGTGGTCGGCAACGAGCACGTTGCCAGGCATGCGCACGACGTTATAGGTCAGGCCATCCAGATAACCGCCATTGACACCGGTCGCGGGAGCGTCCCACGTCAGGTGGCTCACGCCGTCCTCGACGGTGAACGTCACGTTGGTCACGGGCAGCGGCGTGTCATAGCCGGCAAAGGTATATACATAGTTGGCAGGCGAGTAGCCGCCAGCGTTCTCGAGCAGCACATACACATAGTGGTTGTCGTTGCTCACCTCGCGGCTGAACGACTGACGGCTGCCGGGAGCCACGCTCACCATGTTGGCAATGGGCTCACCATCGAGCCAGACGCTCATCATCACGTTGCCGCTGAGGGCTGCGCCGCTGTAGGTCGTCGAGGGGATGGTGAAAGTGATGTTGCCCGTCGTCGAGCTGCCGTCAAAGGTGAACGCCAGGTCGCTGATGGCCGCAGGGGCGGCATCGGGAGCCTGGTTGCCCTTGAAGAAGACGCTGGGAGCCTGCTCATTCTTGGTCAACTCCTGGATGAGCGTCGTGCTGGCATCATAGGGGTTGATGGCATAGATGCCCGACCCCTGCTGGGTCACAGCCATCCAGACGAAGCAACCGGTGCGGGGCTCATAGCCCATACCCTGGACATACATCGTCGGGACGGCATCGAGCGTGCCCACCGAGCGCACGTCGGCGGTCTCCTTGTCCATCTGGTAGAACTCGCCATCGCTGCCCACGCAGTACATCTCGCCGTTGGGCGTGAAACCCATCGCCATGGGCTGGAAGCGGTTGGGCCAAGGGCAGACGGTCTCGAACATGCGGGTCTCGGCGTTCCAGACGGCCAGATTGAGGCCCGTCAGGTCGCTGTTGTATTGAATCGAGTACATGATGTCGCTGGTCATGTCATAGGCCATCACCGAGGGGATGAAACTGTAATCCACCTGCTCATACACCTGTGACCACAACTCGTGGAAGTCGTCACGGCTCAAGCCGTTGTACTCGACACCGTTCAAGCTGCCGAAGAGCTCCATCGGCCTGGCACCCACGAGCTGGTCGCGGCCCATGGCGCTGGCCATGAAGTCGTAGCGCAGGTCGGTAGCCAGCGGCTGGAAGTCGGCATCGGTGCCGATGGTGTAGGAATAGATGCCATAGGGTACCGATGCGATGCCGTAGCCTGCCCAGTCATTGGAGTTGGTCAGGTTGACATACATCGTCAGTCCCTGGAACAGGTCGGCACTCGGGGCCTTTTTCCTTGAGGATGCCTCACGGGTCGTGAGCATCTTGGCCCTGTGTTGGGTCTTGACGACCTGCTTGACGGGCTTGGGTGCCGCCGTGTAGGCCGTGGACTTCTCGCCGGCTGTGGCCATGAGAGCCACAAGAGCGAGCAATGTGAGTAAGGTTCTAGATCTTCTCATGTTCCTATTGTTTATAATGGTGATTAATTATGGCCGATGCTGCAGGGAGGCACCCCGAGGCACGGCACAGTTATTTTACACATCGCAAAAATACAATATTCACCCATGATGACTAATCAAGAACGGTGTCAAAATGTACGGATTTCGGCATTTTACACAAAAAAACGCCCGAAACCTGTGCCTAGAAGCATCATTCCTGACGATTTCATCGACTTTTTCAGGTTATTCTGCCTCCTTGCGGGCCAGACGCTGGTACTGTGACGGGGTGAGGCCGGTGATGCGTTTGAACGAGGTGACAAAGGTCGAACGCGACTTGAAGCCCACGCTCTCGCTGATGGCCTCGATGGTGTAGTTGCCGTAGTGCTCGAGGTCGCCCATGCGCTTGCACGCCTCCTTGATGCGATAGGAATTGAGGAAGTTGTTGAAGTTCTGGTTGTAGTACTCGTTGATGACCTGCGAGACATACTTGTATCTCGATCCCAGCAGCGTGGCCAGGCGCTCGAGCGAGAAATCGGGTGTATAGATCTCGGGGTTATTGTCCATGACTTCCTGTATGCGCGACAGCAGCTGGTTCTTGTCCTCATCGCTCAGGTGGCTGCCCTTGTACTTGACATCGGCCTCGGGAGCGGCCGTCACGGGTGTGGGAATGGGCTCCTTGTCCTGCAGCTGTCGGCGCATGCGTCGTTCCTCCTCCTCGGCCCGCAGCATCTCGACATTCTTCTGGTAGAGCAGCTGGTTGGAACGCGTCAGCTCGCCGTTCTTGCGATAGACGAGATAGAGCAGCACCAGCAGCACGAGCAAGAAGCCGAGCGAGACGAGTGTCACGATGCTCATCAGCTCACGGTGCTGCTTGACCTCGGCCATCTCCTGCTCCATTCCCCTCAACTCATTGCGGAACTCCATCTCACTCACGCTGGCCAGCTGCTGGTAGTTGGTCAACGTGTCCTTGAGCAGGGTATAGTTGTTATAATAATGTTCGCGGGCGGAATGATCGCCCAGCTGCTGGTAATACCGTGCCAGCAGACCATAGGCCTCCAGCTTGCAGTACTTCATCTCCAGTTCAACGGCGATTTTCTCGGCATGGTGAACATCGGCAATGGCGCTGCGGTAGTCGCCGCGCCGTGCCTGTACCTTGCCCTTCTCAATGAGGGTGAAATAGATGAGTCGGGAATACTGGGTCGTGTCGATGAGCTGCAGCTGGCGGTCAAATGTCGAGATGGCATCATCCAGCTGCCCCTGCTCGATGCTGTGAAACGCCTGATAGAGCATCTTGTTGTAGCGGCGCAGGATCCAGGTCGCGTTGTCCTCGGGCAGTTCGAGGTACTGCTGCCAGATGCCCTCGGCCTGTGACATCCGTCCCAGGTTGTGGGACATGGCCAGGACATCGGTGCTGGCCATGTCGGAGTGCTGGTCGTCGTGGGTCTTCAACCCCACCTCGAGCGCCTGCTGGTAATAGTTCAGGGCCTTGATGCCCAGCTCGGTGTTGCTGCACTCCTCCGAGATGGTCTGGTACATGCAGCCGAAGCCCAGATAGATGTTGGCATCCTCGATGCCCGCATCACTGGCGATCTCAAGGGCCCTGGCCAGGCAGTCAAAGCACTTGGGATAGTCGTAGTAGTCATAGAAATAGATTGACCACATCCTCATGCTGGCGTTCTTGCACATCTCCTTGTGCTTGACCGACATGGAAGAGTCGTAGCGGTTGGCCACGATGGTGTAGCACATCAGCGCCGTGTCCTTCTTGTTCCCGTCGTTGAAGTCCCTGTCGGCGATCTCGATGAGCTGTTCGATGGGCAGGTCCAGCCACTTGCTGTGGCCACGCGATGCTGCCCGGGCATGCCCCTGGCAGCCCATCAGCACAATCATGCACCACAATATGGCTCTGGTCGTTCTACTCATCTTTATCAATCGGGCCACAAAAATAGTAAAAAAATCCGACAACTCACAACATGCGTTGCCTGTAATCGGGTAGGTCGGGGAGCGAGAGGTTTTCTTTCGCTCCCTTTCCTCCCACACCACCGTACGTGCCGTTCGGCATACGGCGGTTCCGCACTTTACTCCTTAAAGGAGTGCCGGCCCTTGTTTCAGATATTCCCGCCACT
>JAFTEU010000180.1 GCA_017453505.1 Muribaculaceae bacterium | reverse complement strand
TGACACACTCTGAAAATCCTGCGACAATCTCAGACTTTTTTTCAAACTCTCAGAGAATCCTCCGACTTCTCTGAGACTTTCTCCAACTTTTTCGGAGACTCTCAAAGAATCTCACAATACGGGGTTTACTGATGGCTTACGAAGTTTTATCTTCATTGATACCAGCACGGAAGTGAACAATCTCGTTTTTTTTAGTGAAACGTTCGTCGTAGATTTTACAGAACAGAAGGTTTATGAACTGTTGAGCAAATATTTCAGGCAGGGTTGCTCCAACATTATTTGCTGCAAAATAGTTGTGAATATCCTTGAAAATTGACTTTAGATTATGGGGAGTCTTTAAATCCTTCCTACGGTATTTTCCAATGTCCTCTAATCGCTCTCCATATTCAGGAATATTTGGAATTTCCTCAAAGATTATCCCATTATTGACAACTTTCTTTAAAAGACATAGTTTTTGTTCTCCATTATACCAGACACCTAACTTTGCTTTGGAGAGCTGCATGTATATTTCCAACTGGCTACGTCCATCCTTGCGGTTTGGTTTTTTGCACTCGACAATCAGATAGAGCTTGTCATCTGCATGATTGTTGTCGTCAAAAACCGCAATATCTATGGGGTATTCTTTTTTATTGTCAGAAGGTCTTGCCTTAACTCGGAACTGGGGTCTTGTATGAATATTATCTTTGGGATATTTGTAGTCCTCAACTAAAATCCTTGAAAAAACTTGAACTGCCTTAATTTCTTCAGGGTTGGCTTTTACTTGCAATCCCGAGATATAATCAATAATATACCCTTCTTTTATTTCTTCCATCTGACAAAGCCACATTGTGTTTTGGTTGTGGCTCTCGGCAACCAGGGTTGATAATTAGAAGTTAATCGTTATCAGAAACAGAACGTGGAGCCGATTCATGTTGCCCGGTTCCACATCTTGAAGGCTCTGGATTGCCCGAAAAGTCAGAACGAGCAACGCCGAAAGCCCCACGCCGATGAATATATATAGCCTCGTTAAAGAGGTATATAGCCATCCCATGAGGCGTTCCCGTTGCTTTGTTTTTGACTTTTCGTTTAGAATTTTCCAGATTCTCAAGATGTCAAAACCAAAGCGTTACAGAAAACGCCTGTGTCTAATATGTCTTTTCCCACCCGCTGCCGCTTGCCGCCGTTACGAGGGGCGGTAGCTCTTCGACGTGGGAGTTTGTGGCAGGTTGCGCATGAATGATTCACACGCGGTTTTGCCGAGTGCAAATATACAACATTTTATTATCAAATGGGTGATTTTTCATGAAAAATCACATTGATTAGGTGATTATTGTTGAAAATTATTCTACAAGATGGGACGGATGGGACGGATGGGACGGATATAACGGATGGGACGGATATAACGGACTTGACGGATGGGACGGGGATGGCAGACTCCTTGATGTGGGGGGGGCTCTTGTTCCTGGTTGTGGAGGGTTTTGAAGGTGGCATATACGAGCCACTCGATGCTTTTCGGGTGATGTCGCCTGGCGTGAGTGGCCCTCTTCGAGGCCCTGTTGCTGCTTGTTCCTGTCACCACGCCACAAGTACCTTCGGCACTTGCGCCGTGGTGTTACTTCAGGTCAAGGCCGCTGGCCTTGTCGAGGCCTTCGACCTGCTTAGACGCACTTAATAACCGTGGTGTGTCACGATGCGATAATAGTGTTGGCAGGGATGTGAAGGGTGAAAGTGAGAATGGGGAATTGGGAAGTATGGATTATTTTGTTATCTTTGCGGTGATTAAACAAAATTTTTAGTGTATATGATGAAGAAGTTTTTTTCTACGGTTTTGATTGCCGTGATGGGGCTGATGAGTGCGTCGGCTACTGAGGGTAATAATGAGATTATTCTCCACGCTTGGTCGTGGTCGTTTAACACGATACGTGAGCATCTGGCTGAGATCAAGGATGCGGGCTACACGATTGTGCAGACGTCGCCCATCAACGAGTGTGTTGTGGGTGAGGGTGGTGGCCGGCAGCTGTTCGGCCACGGCAAGTGGTATTACCACTACCAGCCGACGGACTGGACCATCGGTAATTATCAGTTGGGCACGCGCGACGAGTTCAAGGCGATGTGTGCCGAGGCTAACCGTCTGGGACTGCGCGTGATCGTGGATGTGCTGCCCAACCACACGGTGATTGACCGCACGCAGATCAATGCGCGTCTGGACAGCGCCGTGAATGGCCGCGAGAACCTGTTCCATGCTAACGGCCTATGGCCCATTAAGGACTATAGTGACCGCTACCAGTGCACGACGGGCGAGATGGGTACGCTGCCCGATGTGAACACCGAGAATCCTGATTTCCAGTACTACTACATGCAGTATGTCAACGACGTGCTGGCCTGCGGTGCCAGTGGGTTCCGCTATGACACGGCCAAGCACATCGGCTTGCCTGGTGAGATGCGTGACCCCAAGTCGCCCGAGAACGACTTCTGGGACGTGGCCATGGGCCGCAAGGCCGTGAAGGGTCTGAGGCTGGCTGTGCCGCGTGAGGATCTTTTCATCTATGGCGAGGTGCTGCAAGACCGCAATGTGCCCGAGCAGGGCTATGCCGAGTATATGGACTTGACGGCCAGCAACTATGGCTGGGTGCTGCGCAATGTGCTCAACAAGCACGATGCCCGTGCCGATAATCTGTTGACCTGGCACCACTCGGTGGATCCTGCCCACCTGGTGACCTGGGTGGAGTCGCACGACACCTATTGTAACGACCATGCGTCAGCCGGCATGAGCGACGAGCTTGTGCGTCTGGGCTGGGTCTTCCTGACCGCAAGGCAGTATGGCACGCCACTGTTCTACTCCCGTCCTCACGGCAGCACCCGCGAGAACTATTGGGGCGACAACGAGATCGGCAAGGTGGGTAACGACGAGTTCAAGCACCCTGTGGTGAAGGCCGTCAATGAGTTCCGCCACCGCAACGTGGGGCAGCCCGAGAACATCATCTATAGCGAGAATGGCAAGCAGATCATCGTGGAGCGCGGCAACCGTGCCGCTGTGGTCATCAACCTCGACGAGCAGCCCGCCCAGGTTGCCATCCCCGTTACCCTCGCTAACGGCAAGTACCGCGACGCGGTGACCAAGCAGCGCTTGCAGGTCAAGAAGGGCGTGCTCAAGGGAACCTTGGCCCCGATGAGTGCGTACGTTTTGTAACGGCTTTAACGGCTTTAACGGCTGGCAAGCTGTTAGATGGGGGTGGAGGCGAGGAGGCGTAGGGCGGCCTCGATGGGGGCGGTGCGGTCGCCGCGGACGATGACGTGGTGGTTGCCGATGCTGCGCTCCAGGAAGTAGTCGAGCGGTTGCTCCAGTCGCAGGTGTAGCTGGGTGCGGCACATGTTGGGGTTGGTGGTGCATTCCAGCAGGCGTGCCTTGCTGATGAAATAGTGTTCCATCTCCTTGCCACCACATTTCACTACCGTCATGTCCATAGGGTCGATGATGCCCTCGACAGCGACACCGCTCAGCGACTCGTAGTGGTCACGCACGATGTAGCGGTCGGTCATTGCGGGAGCGATGGTGCAATGGGCAAATACCATCTCATGGGCGGCATTGTCCAGAATCTTGGACGGATTGGCCATGAAGGTCATCTGGCCCGTGGCTGCCTGCACGGCCAGCATGGTGAGTAAGGTCTGCTCATCACCCTCACAACCAGCGGGAATGCCCTCCTGGTTGAGCAATGCCAGGGCGACACAGCCCGTGGTGCGGGTTGTGGGGATGAGGTCGAAACAGTTGAGCGTGAACGCATCCAGGTGGTAAAGTTTCACGATGTTCTTGATGGCGCTGTACAGGCGCATGGCCTTGACCACCTCGTCGCGAGACGGTTCCTTGATGCCGATGGCCTTGCGCATGAACTCGTCGGTCATGTCCTGCACGTCAACGTCAGGAATCGCCTCGTAGCCCTTGACAACCTCATCGAGGGGAATATCCACCATCGTCACGCCCCATCGCTTGCTCATGGCCTCATAGTCCACATTGCTGGCAATGAGCCACCCCGAGGGCTTGCCGATGACACCTACGCATTTGCCATACAGCTTGTCGATGGCTTCATGGGCCTGGGCGTAATCGTCGATGCCCTGCATGATGAAACTGATGGGGCCGTGCAACACACGCCCCTGCCGCCCGTCAAGACGCATCCACGACAGGATTTCGAGCGAGGCAGCGAGCGAGTTTTTCAGGCCGTCGGCAATGAGCACGACGTAGCGTGGCAGGCGGTCGATGCAGGCCTTGACCATTTCCTCGACACCGCCACTGCCCACGAGTACCATAGTGGCACCCTCATTGGGCAGACGGTCAAGTTCCTCGGGGAAAATGTATTGCACGTCATATTTCCCGGCGATGGCGTCGAGCAGTTCGTGATGATCGGTAAAAATCGACTCGCGGCTGGCCAGCGAGGAAGCAAAGGTGATAAGATTGAGTTTCATCATGCTGTCTTGTAGTTAGGTTTTTATTGTAGTGCAAAAATAGATATAATTCCCGATAGACACAAAATAAGGGGGCTTCTATAAATTACCGAGATGTTAATCTTTTAGTTGACCAGATTTTGTTTCTTTTTGGCACCTTTTGCCTTATCTTCTTGGACCATAGCTCGCTATGCTCCTGCGAAGTTAAGTCAAAATCTGCTCAAAAAAAATCAAAATCAATGTCAAGCTAGTTTATAGAAGCCCCCATAAAAGCGGCCCGAGTAAAGTCTCATGACCGCTTTTTGTCAGTTGGTTGTTAGTGTCAGAACTTGCAGCGCACGCCAGCCAGGGCTACTAGAGTCAATACGGTAAAAATGCGATAGATTCTCATAGTCTTTTCTGATTATCTTTATTACTCTTGAGCGCCCACGATGTCATCGATGGTAGCCACGGTGTGACCGTCGCGGTGGCGGAAGAGGTTGAGGATGTCGCGAACGGTCTTTTCCTCCTCGACTTGCTCATCGATGAACTTGTCGACAAAGTTGATGGAGGCACGGTCCTTCAACTCGTCGGCCACGTCGGCCAGCTCGTTGATCTTCTCGGTGACCCACTGCTCGTGCTTGAGCGTACGCTCAAAGATTTCCTTCGGGTCCTTGAAGTCCACCTCGGGGGCATCAATAGCGGCTACTAGAGCCTCGCCACCACGGTCGAGCACAAAGTTGGCCATCTCCAGTGCATGGTGTTTTTCCTCGTCCGAGTGCTTGAACATCCAGTCGGCAAATCCCTTCCAGCCCTCCTTGCGGAACCAGAAAGCCATCTGTAGATACAGGTTGGATGAATACAACTCGGCGGTAATCTGCGCGTTAAACGCGTCTTGCATTTTCTTTGAAATGTTCATAATCTATTGTTATTTAAATGTTTAGTGGTCAATTATGCTTCATTCGAGGGACAAAATTACTCATTTATTCAATACCGAATATCATTATTACTGTTTTTTATTCATCCACCATTCACCCATTGCTGGTTTTCTTGTTCATGAAAATTGACTTGTGGACACTTTTAACCAATTATATGTTGCCACAACTCAGTTTTGGTGTAAATTTGCAGATATAGTTTAAGGTAGGTTCTATTAATTCATAAATTCGAGTGGAAGCCGTTCCGTCAGATACAATCTTTCGGAATCAGTCCCTCAGCTGAGGGCTTTGGCTAGCGATTGCGTTCGTTTATCCACTCATTGACATGTTGTTTTTGACGA
>JAFTEU010000179.1 GCA_017453505.1 Muribaculaceae bacterium | reverse complement strand
TTATAATATTCTCCTTAATTTTGTTAGTCATACTTACTCTGATTTAATTGAGTTTTCGGACTGCAAAGTTAAGGAGAATTTTTGAATTACTGAAAGATAATCTCTTTATACTACGATATTTTGGGCATTTTTAATATATTTCTTGTCTTAGCTCATTCATGCTGGCAGGATTTGTTGCAATAATTGCTATTTGCTCAATATATAGAGCATTATTTAGCTTTCTTCTCTTTGCCAAGTACCTTAGATGAGATTCTTGTTGCCGTTTCTCTCCTTTTCGGGTCGGCATGACAAGCATATATTTGTGTCGTTGTCACACTCTTATGAGCCAACAGCTGCATGACAGTATAGAGATCTGTTCCAAGTTCAACTTGCAATGAGGCGAATGTGTGCCGGAAAGAGTGGAATGTGATGCGTTTCTTGATACCCGCTTTTCTTAGCCAGGCTTTTAAGGGCTTTTGTGCCATGATAATCTCGAACCCCTCAAATACCTTGCCGTTGATACTTTTTCTGTTCTGAGAAATCAGTTTGTATGCTTCCTCGCTGATAGGGATGATATTTCGCGCCTTTGTCTTTTGAGCGTAAAACTCCACATATTTGCCACCATCAGAATAAGATTTGATATTCCCCCAGGTTAGGTTTATAATATCACTTCGTCGCATTCCTGTTAGACAAGCAAAAATAGAGGCTCTTTTAAGGACATCTATATCGCATGGAGTTTTGTAGAGCTTTTGAAGCTCGGCCAATGTCAGACTTTCCTTATTAACAGGGACTGTTGGAATTTTTTCGAGGAAGTCGTTCGGATTGGTACGAATCATTTTGTCCCTGTATGCAATATTGATAAATCCTCTGAAGGTTGACCAATATCCAGCAACAGAGTTAATGAACATAGGTTTTCCGTTTCTTAGATTCTTGGCGGTTAGAAGGTATTTACGGAAGTTGTTGCAAAGGTCGATGTCCACCTCTTCACACCGGCATTTGCCACCGACAAAGAATTTGAAGTGCTCATAAACAAACTTCCATTTGGGATCTTTCCCCTGAAGTACTCTGTTGAAATAATCAAGGAAATCACCATGCATCTTAGATTTGTCAAAGAAGTCGTACCTTTCGTTGACAACGCTCTCAAACCTACGGCATCGAATGGCTTCAGCCTTTTCTGTCATGATCTCGTTGAACTCCTTTTCTCGTTTGTTCTGAGGGTCTGCATAGATGTAGATTCCTAACGATTCGTGGCGAGTGGTTTTCATCGTAACGATGTCCCGATAGCCTGGATAGTAATCCAGATAGAATGACAGCATCCCATTTTTAATGGGGCGTGTCCTAAGTGTTACTGTCTTACAATACTGCATAGTATTTATAATTTAATTTGGTTGCAAATGTCTTTACTTATTTGATACTGATAGCTTTCATTCCTCTATAATTCATGATAAGGGCTGAATAAGTCTGAATAATTGGAAATCTTATGTGAATTGTCGCTCATGGATCGTTTTTATGATATCCTCTTTGAGGAACAAGGCGAACCTTCCTTCATGGACTTTTCTTACATTGCTGTATCTTAGCATCCCGTAAACCTTGTCCCTGTCCATGTTGAACTTCTCACATATCTGTTCTACAGTATAGTATTGGTCGCTGTATTTGGCCAAGGTGTTGTTTACGTCTTCAATGGCAGACCTGAGATAATAGGCTATACCATGTTCTTTCTTGGATGGAATCTTATGCCTTGATACGAATGACCTTCTTGCACAAGTTGTAATACCAAGCATTTCTTCTACATCTGTGCCGGATAGCCATTCTGCACTTTCGTTCTTTTGCAGTTCTTCGCTTGCCTCATTTTTGGCAAACAGAGCTTCAACGGCTTTCAGTTCATAGAAGTTGACATGCTTCACCGTTATCTTTGGAATGTTGGCCTCTCTTGTTCGCCCATGAACGTGATGAACTGTGACCTTGAAGCGTTTGGCAATCTCCTGTGCCGTGATATAGTCCTTTGGAACTTCAAACTTCTCCGGGTCTCTGTTGAATAGCTGCTCAATAGCAGCCTCGTTATAGTAGTTCAAATGCTTTATAACAAGCTTTGGCGTTTTTGCATCACGAGTCTTAGCCTGGACGTGTTTGGGCGTGACTCCATATTTTTCTGCTATTTGAGCAACAGAAATATAACCTTCTGGAATAGCATTGAGTTTCGGCAGTTTTGCTCTCCGCTCTTTTTCTTTCTCCAGAGAATTTGTTTCCATGCGCTCTTTGATAATGCGGTCAAACTCCTTTCTGTTGATGACAGTAAAACGTCCCTGTTTATGATTGTCTATTTCATAGTTATGGACGTAGTAAGAGATCTGGTCTTTTGAGAAATGGTACTTCTCCATGACTTCTGCGTATGTGTAATAGTTCGGATCGATGGATTCACGCTCACCTTTCAGCGTATCAATATGTGCCCTGGAGTAATAGACAGTTCTTCCTTGTGTAATACGTGGTATCTTGTTTCTGGTCACAAATGATAATACAGCTGCATGGCTCATCTTGTATTTCTCCTCCAGTTGCGGAATAGTATAATAGTCACGTAAGTCAATATCCGCAATAAGTTGAGTAAAATGAACATCAACCAGAGCACGGTCAAAGAAGCAGTTGCGACCTTGGTAAACTTTGGGGATATTGTATTTTTCAACTCTGGTCATAATAGCCTTCTTTGAGCATTTGAACTTCTCCATGATTTGCCTGAAAGTGTAGTATTCTCGCTTCTCCTGCTTCTTCTCCGAATGGGACTGATAAGTTGGAGGATTGTCAAACAATCTCTCGATGTCCTTCCTGCGAACAATAGTCTTTCCTCGCAATTGTACTGCTTTTATGGTGCCATTAAGCATATAGCGATAGAATGTAGCGCGGCTTAGACCAAGAAGTAATGCACCTTCGGTTGGGGTGAGGAATTCCTTGCCCCCAAGAATATCTACTTTGGGAGTCTTCTGTTTTTCTTCCTCCATGTACTCGGCAATCTGCTTTTGCCGGATTGCTCTTTTGTAGTCCTTATTATTGCACGAAGGTGAGCAATAGATGGTGGTCATCTTATGCGCAATAAAGGATCTTCCACAGTACTTACAGCGTTTCTGAATCTCCATAATTGTTGCACTCGTTTGTTAATTTTCGCCTGCTAAAGTGTCTCACATTGTCTCATCACGTCTCATGGTGTCTCACGTTGTACCCTCAATGTCATTTTTGCCTTTTCTCATAGCGTCTCACGCTTGTTTCTACGATGTCATTTAGGTGTGAATCTGACTTTCTGTTTTACACTCGCGGTAGAAATACGGTGCAAAAATAACTGGAAAAACTGTAACTAACAAATATGCAACTTGAAGTGTTAAAATACAAAAAGTCCCTCATTTAGAGGGACTTAGTTCAAATTACTCCAAGTTGTTCAGAGTTGTTTATAAGGGGTCACTTGCCGACGCAGAAGTGGCTGAAAATTTCTCCTAGGATATTGTCGGTGGTGATTTCGCCGGTGATTTCGCCCAGCCAGTGGAGGCATTCGCGGATGTCCTGGTCGAGGAGGTCGCCGCTGAGGCCGCTCTCGAGGCCGTCGATGGCGCGGGAGATGGCATCGCGGGCGCGGACCAGGGCCTGATAGTGGCGGGTGTTGGTGACGATGACGGCATCGCTAGCCACCTCGGGAAGGGTGGCCGACTCAACAATGAGATTGCGCAGGGCTTCGATATCGGCCTCGCACTTGGCACTGATCGCAACGACTGGTGTGCCCTCGGGCAAGAGGTCGTTCAACTCACTCCTGGCGGCGACATCGTCGTCAAGGTCGGTCTTGTTGAGCACGGCGATGAGGACTTTGCCCTCGCAGTGTGTCAGGATGTCATCGGCCATGCTGGTGTCGGCGCTGGTGACATCAACCACCCAGAGCACGATGTTGGCCTTGTCGATAGCTTGCCATGTGCGCTCGATGCCCATCCGCTCGACGGCATCCCTCGACTGGCGGATGCCTGCCGTGTCGATAAAGCGGAACAGCGTGCCGCTCATGATCACGGTGTCCTCGATGGTGTCGCGGGTGGTGCCGTGGATGTTGCTCACCAGGGCGCGGTCGTCGCGCAGCAGGGCATTAAGCAGGGTGGATTTACCAGCGTTGGTCTGTCCCACGATGGCGACGGGCATGCCGTTGCGGATGGCATTGCCGTCGCGGTAACTGTCGGCCAAGCGGCCGATGAGAGTGTGTATCTCGCGTGCCAGCGCGGTTACTTCGCTGCGGTCGGCAAAGGTCACGTCCTCCTCGCTGAAGTCCAGTTCCAGTTCAATCAATGCCGTGAAGTGCAGCAGTTTCTCGCGCAGGCCCTTCAACTCGTCGCTGTAGCGTCCACGCATTTGGTTCATCGCCACGTGGTGGGCGGCGCGGGACTGCGCTTCGATGACATCGGCTACAGCCTCGGCCTGGGATAGATCCATACGGCCGTTGGCAAAGGCGCGGCGTGTGAACTCACCTGCAGTCGCGTGGCGGCAGCCTGCGTCGATCAACGTCTGCACTACCTGTTGCTGAATCCACGTCGAGCCATGGCAGGCCAGTTCCACCACGTCCTCGCCCGTGAAGGAGTTGGGTGCCCGGTAGACTGTGAGCACCACCTGATCCAGCGTTTCTCCATCAGAGTCAATCATGTGACCCAGATGGACGGTGTGGCTATCCATGCTAGCCAGTGGCTTGCCTTGCCAGCGTTGTTGAACGATGTCTAGCGCTTGGGGACCGCTCACGCGGATCACGGCAATGCCGCCGCGGCCGGTTGGGGTCGAGATGGCGCAGATGGTGTCGCCTGTAAGGCCTGTCAATTCAGTGATATTCATCGGCTTGGGTAGTATTTGGGCCAGTCTTTGATGTTCTGTTTGCTCTCGATGACGTTTTCCACCTTGTCGTCAAGGCTGGCGAGGAAGTCATATCCCGTAAGTGCCTCCACCTTGTCGATAGTGGTGGCATAGTTGGTCCAGCTGTTGGGCATTCCCTTGTTTTCCATCACAAAGGCGATGGCACGGTTCTGCTCTGGCGAGTAGATGACCTTGAAGAAGCTCTCGGGCACGGCGATATCCTGGTGCTTGCCGATGCGCTTCATGTCGTTGGTCAGGATGGGACCGGTGAAGATGACCAGCCGCTTGGCCGTGCGTGACCACTTGTGGACGGCCTCCTCGACGTGCCGCCACTCGCCATCGTTCATCTCGTCAAGCTGCGGGCAGATGTTGGTCATGTAGAAGCACTCCGCCATCGCCGTCTTGTCCCACCGCATATCCATCGCTGGAGCCATGTGACCACGGGTATAGCCGCTCTCCTTGTATTCCCACCAGTCGGGGCAGCCCCTCACGTTGTGATCCTTTTCAAACTTGTAGTCTGCTCGGTTCTCGGCATCACGGGAGTCGGCCATCGATGTCATGGTGCTGGTCAACTCGTAGGCCACACAGTTGGGCACGCGGTAATGCTTGTTGTAATACACCGTGATGGCCTTGTAGCGCACCGTCTGGTTGTCGAGGCGCTCGGGCAGCTTCACGTCCAGCAGCGACGCATCACCCGTCGACTTGTATTCCTTGCCCTCATCTTGAGGCTGCTGTGAGGACTGTTGCTCGGTGGGCAACTCATCATTGTAGGCACTCTTGTAGAACCCGTTCTTGTCTCCAAGCCCCTTATAACCGAGCAGCAACACGATTACGGCTCCGATCAGGTATATTATCCTCTTCTTGTTCATGTCGTCAATACTCTATAATGCTGATTATGCAGATCATTTATCGGCACAAAGTTACGTCTTTTTGACGGAAAACGCAAACAGGCGGGCCGCATTACAGCGCAACCCGCCAGTCGTGATAGGATAAAAACACGTTATTCCCAGTCCTCGACTTTGCACTGGCGCTTGGGAATGGCGCTCGAGAAGGTGAGGCCAGTGCGGCGCTCGACCTCGGCAACGGTGACTGCATACTTGGCTATGCCGCCTGGACAGGGCTGGTTGGGGTAGATGAAGGCGATGGCGCGCCCCTGCTCAGGGGCATACACGACCTTGAAGAAGGCATCGGGCACGGCGATGTTCTGCTTGTCCTTGCCGATTTTCTTGGGGCTCTTGCCCATGATGGGACCCGTGTATATCAAGAGGCGCTTGTCGCGCTTGGCCCAGCGGTGCACTTTCTCCTCGAGTACGCGCCAGTGGTCATTGTTGAGCTTGGTGTCCTGGGGACACATGTTGGTCATGTAGAAGCACTGCGCCATGGCCGTCTTGTCCCAGCGCATGTCCATCGCGGGTGCCATGTGGCCACGACTGTAGCCGCTGCCGCGGTATTCCCAGTTCTCGGGGCAGGACTTGACCTTACCATCGCGGGCATAGTTGTAGTTCTTGCGCACTTCATGGTCGGGCGCATCGGCCATAGAGACCATCGTCGCTGTCAGCTCATAGGCCACGCAGTTAGGAATCCTCAACGACGGGTTGAAGTTGACCCTGATGGCCTGATAGTTCAACACTTGATTTGACAGGCCCTTGGGGATGGATACGCCCAGCAACGCGTTGGTGTTCTGCTGGGGCACAACCGTGGTGACGGTCGTTGTCCGCCCGATGGTGGGAACGCTCAGTAGCGGGGACGCGACATGATGATCGGTTTTTCTTGATTTTTTAGACTTCTTGGTCTTTTTCTTGGATTTCTTTTTGCTCTTGGCTTGGGCACTCCATTGGGTGGCAAACGTGTTGTCGCCCATCACTTGCGGCGGCAGGGCTCCTCCCATCACCATCGCAGCTACCAGAATCCATATTTTCACTACTTGCTTCATCTGCCAATCAATTGTATTATTCTCTTAATTATTCTAGTATATAAAGTGATAATCGCTTCATCATTTGAGGATTAGAGGCTGTAGAACAGGAATTAGTGAAGAAAGCGCCTTCAAGTTCTATGGTTTTAGCTGCGTGAACTAACTCCCTACTCTATACTCTCTCCTCTCTCCTCCTCATGTTTCTAAAGTGGCGAAGCTAATTTAGAAACATGAATAAACTAATTAACCCATAAGTCAAGGCTGACCCTGCTCTCCAGCTGTTGCTGTTCCTCATCGCTCAGGGTAGGGAAGAAGTTCAGCCCCGTCCTTCGCTCCACCTCATCAACGCTCACGGCATACTGGCGCAGGCGGCCCCCGCTGTGCCCGTTGGGGTAGATAAATGCGATGGCACGACGAGGACTCACGCATGGTGCCACGATGACCTTGTAGTAGGCGCTCGGCACCGTCACCCGTCCGCTGGCCAGGGTCGTGTCGCCCTCGCTCACGACAGGCCCCGTGAATACCAGTAGCGCACTGTCCCGTGCTGTCCATTCCCGCACTTTTTCTTCCAGCTTCGCCCAGCCGCCCTCGTTCAGGGCCTTGTGCATCGGGGCGATGTTGGTCATCAGGAACGACTGCCGCATGGCGTCGGGGCTCCACTTCAAGTCGGCTGCGGGCACCAGATGACCGCGGTCCATGCCGCTGCCCGCATAGTCGGCTGGGGTGGGACACCCTTTCACACCCGGGTCAGGAATAAACTCATTACGGCGCTCTGCAGTTCCGTTGAGCTCGTTGCTAACAAGCTCATACGCCGCACAGTTGGCAATGCCGCGCTCGCTGTTGAAGTGCACGGCGAAGGCTTCGCCATAGTTCAGCAGCGTGTCGCTCATGCCGTGAGGCGTGCCGACCGTCATCAGGCTGTCGCGCCCGCCCTCGCTCAAGGGCACCGGATGTGTTGTGTAATCGCGCATCGCGACGCGATACAGCAAAAAGCATACCAATGCCACCGTCAAGCCCCACCCGAGGAACCTGACGGTGTCGCCCCATCGCTGCCACAACTGCTCAACTGTTTTGCTCATAGTTACAGAATAATCCAAATCTCACAAAATCCAAGGTGAAACCAAAATTCAAGGTAATAATTACTGGTTTGCGCGAGGTCACTATCGGATAAGTCAAAGGATGATTTCACTTATTCCTTCCCTTGATCTGGATGAAGCGACCGGCAATATAGGTGATAACAATGACGGTCTGGCTCACATATCCGATCACTGGGTTTGAGTCCCAGAACCACAATCGCAAGAGCAGGTGGATGGCAAACATCACTGCCAGGATGCGCCTGAGCCGTGCCGAGCAATTGGCTTGCCACAGGTTGTGTATCTCACCCCAGAGGAACGACGGCCTTGGGATGTAGGCATCGATGAGCAGCCACGACGTGATGATTACCAGACCAAACAGTCCCCTGCCACTGATGTGCTCAAAGTGGGTGGCGATTGCGATTGCGGTGACGGCAATGACGATGACTGTCGTGATGGCCTCCAGAATGGTCGTTTCGGGTGTGCGGGGCAGTTCCAGATTGTCCACGTCGATGTCATCGGCATCGGCTGCCGCTTGCTCCTTCGGGCTCTTGATGCCGGCGGTGAAGCTATGGGCAACAAAGTAAAACAAGGGGGCGGCGATAAGGCTGGCGACAATCACTACGGTCCAGAATGTCGAGTCGCTGATCCTGTTCATCGCAAACAGCATGATGGCAGCACCCACGACCAGGGCATCCATGATGGCCAGCAGAATGGCGGTACGCTTATTTCTCGTTGACTTCATTTTCTTCAGGCGCATTGTCGGTGGTACGTTTCTTCTTGGGCAGACGGCGGGCTTTGCGCAGCGCTTCGGTAATGATCCACTGCAACTGGCCGTTGGTGGAGCGGAACTCGTCGGCTGCCCATTTCTCAATGGCATCCATCGTGTCGCTATCGACACGCAGGATAAAACTCTTGGTGGCTTTCTTTGCCATAGTCTGCTAAATCTTTTAAGGTGAAATTGATAGAAACAACTGAATTATCTGAAAAATCCGAGTTTTTGTCAGTCAGTCTGTTATTAGGTTGATAGCGACAGTTTGTTGCTTGAGAATCAGAGAGGATGAGGCTTTCATCAGATTCATCAGATAATTCAGTTGTTTTTTATGACGACACTTACATGTTGAGCGTGCCGGTGTTCACGACGGGCTGTGCCGACTCGTCGGCGCACAGGACAACCAGCAGGTTGCTCACCATCGAGGCCTTCTTGTCGTCGTCAAGCTCCACGATGTCATCGCTTGAGAGCTTGTCCAGGGCCATCTTGACCATGCTCACGGCGCCCTCGACGATCTTCTCACGGGCGGTGATGATGGCGCTGGCCTGCTGGCGGCGCAGCATCACGGCGGCAATCTCGGGAGCATAGGCCAGGTAGTTGATGCGGGCCTCGACAATCTCGATGCCGGCCATGGCCAGGCGCTCATTCAGCTTCGACTCCAGTTCCTCATTGATTTCCTCGCCACCCGAGCGCAGGGTCAGCTCCTTGGTGTCCTCGTCGTTGTCGTCATAGGCGTACTGACCGGCCACTTGCCTGAGGGCAGCATCGCTCTGTACACTGACGAAGTTCTCCAGGGCCTTCATCAGACCCTTGGTGTCAGCAGCGGCCGATGATGCCATTGTCTGGGAATCGACTTCGAACAGGGCCTTGTAGGTGTCCTTCAATCTCCACACCAGCACCAGACCGATCATCACGGGGTTACCCACCTTGTCATTCACCTTGATGGGCTCTACGTCCAGGTTGCGGGCGCGCAGCGAGATCGACTTGGTGCCATAGAACGGGTTGATCCAGTAGAAGCCCGTACGGGTGAACGTGCCACTGTACTTGCCGAACCAGGTCGTCACCCTGGCCGTGTTGGGCTCCAGCATCAGGAAACCGCACCACACCAGCAGCGCGCAGATAGCTGCCACGATGCCGGCAATCAGGAGCGTGGTGCCCAGCGTGTTATCACCTGCATCAAACTTGTTGATGCATTCATAGATGCTCCACACAGCAAGGGCTGGCAGCAGGATGCCCACAAAAACCATCACAAAACCGTTGACGGTCATACCCTTGAAATTAAATTCTTTGGATTCCATAATAGATAGATATTAAAAGTTGAACTTATGTTTATTAAATTTTGATATCATTTTGATATCGCAAAGATATATGCAATTTTTGTACCTGACAATAGTTTCCCTATGAGTTTAACCTCTATTAACATTAAAGGCCGCTCAATGCTACCATCATCGATAGGTCGCTAAAAAATCAGGTGATATATAGTATAGTGTGGGGAATTATTGTTAAATTTGCAGGTTGAAAAAAGGGAATTAACCACTAACTACATTATACCAACATTATGACAAAATTAGTTGACAGATTCTTGAAGTATGTGAAGTTCGACACCCAGAGTGACGAACTCACCAACCTCACCCCTTCGACACCCGGACAGATGGTGTTTGCTAAGGAATTGGAGAAGGAATTGCACGCTATGGGCCTGAGCGACGTCTCGCTCGATGACAATGGTTACCTGTTTGCCACCTTGCCCGCCAATACCGATAAGGCCGTGCCCACCATCGGCTTCATTGCCCACATGGACACCGCCCCCGACATGAGCGGCCACGACGTGAAGCCCCGCATCGTCAAGTATGACGGACAGCCCATCGTGCTGAGCGAGGAGCCACGCATCGTCCTCGATGCCCAGCAGTTCCCCGAGATGAACGACTATGTGGGTCAAGAATTCATCGTCACCAGCGGTGACACACTGCTCGGTGCCGACGACAAGGCCGGTATCGCCGAGATCCTGAGCGCTGTCGAGTGGCTGCAGGAGCACCCCGAGGTGAAGCACGGCAACATCCGCGTGGGCTTCAACCCCGACGAGGAAATCGGCCTGGGTGCCCATCACTTTGATGTCGAGAAGTTCGGCTGCGACTGGGCCTATACCATGGACGGTGGTGCCGTCGGCGAGCTGGAGTACGAGAACTTCAATGCCGCCAGTGCCCGTATCACCTTCAAGGGCCTCAACGTGCATCCCGGTGCCGCCAAGCACAAGATGCTCAACTCGATGCGCGTTGCCGTGCAGTTCGCCGGCATGCTGCCCCGCTGGGAGACTCCCGAGCACACCGAGGGCTACGAGGGCTTCTACCACCTCATCAGCATGGAGGGTGGGGTAGAGAAGACCACACTCAGCTACATCATCCGCGATCACGACCGTGACCGCTTTGAGAGCCGCAAGCGTGAGATCGAGCACCTGTGCAACAAGATCAACAGCGAGTTCCCCGATTGCGCTTCCTGCGAGATCAAGGATCAGTATTACAACATGCGCGAGAAGATCGAGCCCGTGATGAACATCATCGACATCGCCAAGCAGGCTATGGAGAATGCCGGTGTCACCCCCAAGGTGCAGCCCATCCGTGGCGGTACGGACGGCGCCCAGCTCTCTTTCAAGGGCCTGCCCTGTCCCAACATCTTTGCTGGTGGCATGAACATGCACGGACGCTTTGAGTACGTGCCCATCCCCTCGATGGAGAAGGCCATGATGACCGTCGTCGAGATCTGCAAGCTCGTCGCCCAGTAAATAGCCCCTAAGGCCCTTAAGGCCCTTAAAGACCCTATTTCAGAGCCGCAAAGCAAAAAACAGCCAATAAATTTGGCCAGTAGCGAAATTTGCTATACCTTTGCACCGCTTTTTGGGAGATTCGCTAGCTCAGCAGGTAGAGCACATCCCTTTTAAGGATGGGGTCGTGGGTTCGAGCCCCACGCGAATCACTGGGTTTTCTGCAGCGCAGTCCTCACATCTGAGGGCTGCGTTGTGTGCAATAGTACATCATTAAGGGGACTTCTATAAATTAGCTTGACATGGATTTTGATTTATTTTTGAGTAGATTTTGTTTTAGCTTTGCAGGAGCATAGCGAGCTATGGTCCAAGAAGATAAGACAAAATATGCCAAAAAGAAACAAAACTTGAGCA
>JAFTEU010000178.1 GCA_017453505.1 Muribaculaceae bacterium | reverse complement strand
AGTGGCGGGAATATCTGAAACAAGGGCCGGCACTCCTTTAAGGAGTAAAGTGCGGAACCGCCGTATGCCGAACGGCACGTACGGTGGTGTGGGAGGAAAGGGAGCGAAAGAAAACCTCTCGCTCCCCGACCTACCCGATTATAGCAGTCCCTGATTGGTGGCAACGGTCAGCGCCTCGGTAATGCTGCGCACTCCCAGCCGCTCAAACATCGCCCGCTTGTAGGTCTTGACAGTGTCAAGCGCACGACACATCTTGTCTGCGATCTGCTGCACGGTATAGCCCTGCGCACTCAAGATGAGCACCTGCTTCTCCTGTGGACGCAGGGTAATGCATTTGCGCTCCTGCCATCGGTGGCAGTCAAGATCATAGACCCAATAGACCGACAACCCTTTCCTGTGGAACTCAATGTGACCGGGCGTGGTGTGGTGTGACAACGACACGACGCACATCGCCAGCCAGGCACGACCGTCGGGCGCGAGGGCAAACGGCGTGATCTTGTGGTTCACCAGATAGCAATCCTCACCGTTCTCGATATGGAAGTCATAACTCATGAAGCATCGGCTGCGCTCATCCACGGGTTCCTCGTTGAAACGCTTGAAGCCCACTTCATTGATCTCGGTGAGCATGGGTTGCTCGTCGGCGGGAACATGGTCGATGTAGAGGCGGTAGCCCATCTGTTTGACTTCTTGGGCCGTGTGGCCACACAGGAACAGCGGATTGCTGGCCACATGCAGGAAACCTTGCCTGAGGTAGTCGATGACATATATGCTCTGGTAGGTCGCATTAGCCATCGCATCGATGGCGCGTATCATGGGCTCAAGATGCTGGTATCGCTCGTCATCGATACCCTCGACACTGTTGGTCAGCGTAAAAAAGTCTTCAACTTTAGCCATATCGGTTTTCATGTTTATAGTTCTGCAAATGTACCCCAAATGCTCTATCCCTGCAAACGATGATACTTAAAAAGCCTAATCATTAAGAAATCGTAATGCGCGATAAGGCATTTTAACACCCTAAAGTGTGAAAATGCGGTTGCATTAGCCTGGTGTTGCAACTTTTCACCCTTTAGTGCGTGTCTCTATTGTACGTGGTATCGATAATTTTGCCATCGAACAACCAAAACAAAGACATGAATATGATTCAGAGATTGATTACCGTTATTCTAACTATTATTGTGGTACTCGCCGCTGTTGCCGATACTATTACAGGCCGCGTGGTGGACGAGAACCAAGTGCCGATGCCCTATGCCAACGTAGTGCTGATGAATCGTGCCGATTCGGCTTTTGTGCAGGGCACCACAACGAGCGAGGACGGCACATTTGCCCTCAAGACCGATTGCAACGACTGCCTGTTGAAGATTTCCAGTGTGGGCTATGTGACCCGCTGGATAGAAACGAGCGAGATGGGTGTCTGCGACATCGTGATGCAGCCCGATGCCGCGTTGCTGGGCGAGGTGGTAGTGGAGGGGGAGCGCCCCGTCCACAAATTGGGTAGCGAGGGGTTACTCACGAGTGTTGAGGGCACCATTCTGAGCAAACTGGGCACCGCCGAGGATGTGCTGCGCAACATCCCGGGCGTGCTGAAGAAGGACGGTGGCAAGATGGAAGTCTTCGGCAAGGGCACACCGCTCATCTACATCAACAACCGCCTCATGCGTGATGCCAGCGAACTCAATGAGTTGAAATCACAAGACATCATCAGCGTTGAGGTAATTACCAACCCTGGCGCAAAATATGATGCATCGGTGCAGAGTGTCATCCGCATCAAGACGCGCAAGGTGCAAGGCGAGGGATGGGGCGGACACCTGCGCAGCAGTTTCTATCAGGGCGAAATGTCGCGCACCTACAATGCCTTCCTCTGGAACTACCGCCACCATGGATTAGATGTCTTTGGCACCATCAGCGACTTTGAGAACGGCTGGTTGCAGAAGTACCGCATTACCCAGGACGTTGCAGCCGACACCATCTGGCATCAGGACAATCACGGCCGCAACCAGGGTAATTACAACATCTTGCGTTTGGTTTTGGGAACCAATTACCAGTTCAATGACAAGCACTGGGTGGGCTTCCAATACACCAGCAGCATCAGGATCTATGATAAGAGCACTAGCCGTTTTGTGGCCGACGTGCTGGCCGATGGCAATTTCTATGACCACCTCGAGACTAACAATGTGGAGGAGACGTCCCATAACATGCCACACTCGCTCAACATCTATTATAATGGTGAGGTGGGCAAGACCAGCATCGACTTTAATGCCGATTACTACTTTACCAAGACGCATGCGCGCAATCGGGATGTTGAGGAAAGCCAGGAGTGGGATGACCGCTCGCTCCACAGCGAGAACAACGTGAGAAATGAACTCTTTGCTGGCAAACTCGTCCTCTCTTGGCCCTTGTGGGGTGGCACGATGACGGTGGGCGGCGAGGCCAACTACACCCACCGCAACGATGATTATTTCAACTCCTTCCACCTTGTGCCCAGCAGCGAAGCAGAGGTCAAGGAGCAGAATTACAGCGCCTTTGTCGAGTATAGCCGCATGACACCCATCGGACAAGTTCGGGGTGGCTTGCGTGATGAGTATGTCAATACCGGCTACTATAGTCAGGGCATCCTCATCGACGGCCAGAGCCGCCACTTCAACCACCTGTTTCCCAGCCTGTCGCTCTCGACCCAAGTGGGCAACGTCAAGGGCTTGTTGAGTTATGCGATGAAGATACGCCGCCCCACCTACTTTGAGTTGAGCAACATGACCTACTATTCCAACCGCTTCACCTGGCAAACGGGTAATCCCTACCTGAAGCCCACCATCATCAACAACCTCTCGCTCGATGCGACATGGGAATTCCTCTCGCTCAACGTGAGTTACTCCCACTTGAGCGACGTGGTTGCACAGTTGGGCCGCCAGGTCGAGGGGCACGAAGCCACCACGCTCATCTATCAGGACAATGTCGATAAGAAGGACGTCTTGAGTGCCAGTCTGACCGCTGCGCCGCAGTTCGGCCTCTGGCATCCGCAATTGACCCTTGCCGTCATGAGGGAATGGATGAGGATTCCCATGCCCGATGGCTATTACAGCCCCAAGCGGCCCATCTTGAGTGCCCAGTGGAACAATACCTTCAAGTTCTCCCCATCATGGACAGGCTCGCTTTCCCTCGACTGGCAAGGTAAGGGTGACAGCGAGAACCTGAGCAGCCGCAGCCATCAACTTGACCTGTACATCGGCCTGACCAAGACTTTCTTTGATGACCGCCTGTCGGTCAAGGTAGCGGGCCACGACCTGTTTCATCGCAATGGTCAGGACGTGCTGGTGCACTTTGGTGAGTTGACCCTGTGGCAACACCGTACCAACGAAACCCGCTATGCCGAGCTTACTGTGCGCTACCACTTCAACTGGACGCGCAACAAGTACAAGGGCACTGGTGCCGGTAATCAAGAGAAAAACAGATTATGAAACAGCAATTGAGATATATCGATTTATCGTGGGCCGTTGTGGCCGTGTGTGGAAAGGATGGGTTCACTTGGCAGGATCTCGTGCGTGACGGGAACCCCGTGGATAGGGTAGAGCAATATGTGCTGGGCTACATGTCCTTCTGGCATCTGGCTTTCATCGATAAGGAAGCCCTCGTCCCCTGTGAGGATGAGCAACTGCGGCGAGCCGCGCGCCTCAAGATAGAGCGCTACATCGTCGAGCATCCGCCAGTGCAACCCTTGCCGCGCTTCTATATCGTGCTGCTTGGGCAACCCTTTGCGCCCCTAGAACCCGATGGCATGACCCGTGTCTATCAAATGTAAATAGTGGTGTTCTGATTAATACAATAGTTTCTTTTTGCTGCTCCGTAACGCCTTTAAAAATCGGGTTACGGAGCAGCAGTTCTCAATTTTACAATAAGGGTGTCATGTAAAGAGGGAGATAGGTGATACCATCCTCTACTTTATAATCGGCTGCATGAAGCAAAGTTGGAGTAGTCATGTATTCGCCAAACTTGTTCATATACTTCATCAGGGAAGATAACGTGTAGTTCTTGCCGCTTTTGACTTCTATAGGACGGATATTGTGGCGGCTGGTCACTTTGTCCTTTTGGAGCAAGAAGTCGATTTCCATACGTTCATCGGCTTTCTCTGATGACTTGCTATAGAAAAAGAGTTTGTTGCCGCTGGCCGTTAGCATTTGAGCCACGATATTCTCAATGAGCATACCCTCGTTCACCTCCAGTTTGCCAAAGAGCAGTTTCTGGTAAATGTCAGACGAGACAATGCCTTTCTCATCGAACGCATGACTGATCAACAAGCCCGTATCGTTCATATAACACTTCATTGTCGTGCGGTCTTCGTTCATCTTCAGTCCTATATTTGGCTCTGTCGAATTGTAGCAGATGTTGACAACTCTTGCGTCCTTCAGCCAGAAGAAAGCATCGTCCCAATCGCGATATTTAGCACCAGGCTTCAAGGCAGACAACCGGAACTTCTTTTCATGTTTGGAGAGTTGAGGAGGAATTTGGTCGAAGATTGACACTACTTTGTCGGCGATCTCACCAGCATAATTAAAGATGTCATTACGATAGATAGTCAGCACATCGCGCTTTGCAGCATCTACGGCATCAAAGTCCTGGGTCTCAACATACTTCTTGATGGCTTGCGGCATTCCTCCCACTATCATATAGAGGCGGAATGCATCCATCGCCCGCCGATGGAAAGCCTGACCCATTGGCTTCCGCTCTGCATACATCTTACGTATCAAGTCCATCAGCATGTCATTACCTGTAGCCCAGAGGAACTCTTCAAAGTCCATCGGGTACATCTGTATTGGACGTTCTTCTGATGGGATCACTATGCCCTGTGTGTTTTTCTTGATGCTCACCAACGAGCCGGTCTCAATATAGTCATATCGACCATCAGCCACCAGAAATTTGATGGCAGCTCTCGCCCTGGGACATAACTGAACTTCGTCTAGGATGATTAGCGACTTGCGCTCATGCAGTCTCACCTTGTAGTGTTGACTCAGATAGAGGAAAAGCGTATCAAGGTCTTCCAGATAGAGGTCAAACCAGTCTCTGACCATCTGGGGAGCCTTATTGAAGTCGATGAGGATGTATGACTCGTACTCATTCTTGCCGAATTCCTCAACGATATAACTCTTTCCGATGCGTCGCGCACCCTCTACAAGCAGTGCCACTTCGCCATTTCTTTTCTCCTTCCAGTCAAGGAGTTGCTGATATATTTTACGCTTCATAAGGATGCCATCTGCACCTTTTTGAGATTTTTGATCTATCATATTTTACACCTTTTTGAGATTTTTGACGATGCAAATATACACCTTTTTGAGATTTCTCACAATAATATTGTACCAGACCTTCAAAGTAGACATTTTTTAATTGCTCCGTAACACCTTTAAAAAACGGGTTACGGAGCACTATTTTTTAATTTTACTGCTCCGTAACGGCAAAAAAAATAGTGTTACGGAGAACTATTTTTCATTTTTAATGCTCCGTAACTCAATTTTTTTATATATTTGCGGTCGATTAAAGTGATATAGTTATGGCAAACGGAATCATTGGGAGAGAGCGGGAAATTGAAATCCTCAAGACGTGTACCGAATCGGATAGGGCTGAGTTTATTGCCGTGTATGGCCGTCGCCGCATTGGCAAAACATTCCTTGTGAAACAGTTTTATGGTGATAATTTCGATTTCTATACTTCTGGCATTTACCAGGGCTCCCGGCGTGACCAGTTGGCATTGTTCAACAAGCAACTCAACAAGTACGCCAATAGTGTTTATCCTATGCCAAACACATGGTTTGATGCTTTTGACCAGTTGGAACACTGTATTGCAAATCTCAAGAAGGAAAAGGTCATTCTATTCTTTGATGAATTGCCATGGATGGATGTACCTCGTTCCAAGTTCCTGCAAGCATTGGAGTCTTTCTGGAATATGTTTGCTTCAACCCGAAATAATCTCAAACTGGTGGTCTGCGGTTCGGCGACGACATGGATGATGAGCAAACTGATAGGGAACAAGGGAGGCTTGTACAACCGCCTTACTTGCAGCATCAAACTTGAAGCATTCACCCTGCGGGAAACTGAATCTTATCTGAAACATGCAGGCATGAACTGGACACGCCAGCAGATTGTGGATTGCTATATGGTGACAGGAGGAACGCCTTATTATTTGAGTATGCTCAGGAAAGACAAAAGCGTGTATCAGAACATTGATGATTTGTTTTTTGGTGTAAATGCTCCGTTGCGCACCGAGTATGCTTTCTTGTTCCGTTCACTATTCAACGATTCGACTAACTATAAGAATGTGGTCAATCTACTGGCCAAGCGAGGCCAAGGAATGACACGCAGCGAAATTCGTGACACGCTCAAGATGACTGATGGCGGCATGCTTACTGAGATTCTCAACAATCTGTGCAGTTGTGACTTTGTGCGGCGTTACAACAGTTTAGGGAAAAAAGAGCGTGATGTCATGTACCAACTGTGTGACTTATACATCCTTTTCTACTTACATTTTGTCGCAGGAGCCTCCAACAACGATGAGCACACTTGGAGTAATATGATTGACAATCCTGCATGGCGAGCATGGAGTGGATATGCGTTTGAGCAGGTTTGCTTTGCCCATGTGAAACAAATGAAACAGGCATTAGGTATCAGTGGAATATTGAGTAACGTCTGCTCATGGCGTAGCCGCAGTGAAGGCAACAAAGCACAGATCGATATGGTGATTGATCGTCGTGACCAAGTCATCAATTTGTGTGAAATGAAATATTCACTGACACCATACGAGATTAAAAAAGATTACTATCAGCACTTATTAGAGCGATTGGAACTGTTCAGAAATGAGACTGGTACTCGCAAGGCATTGATGTTGACAATAGTCGCTGCATCAGGAATTAAACAAAACGCTTATTCTGCTAGCATACCAAAGGTGATTACCTTGGACGATTTATTTCTATAGCAAATCTTTTTCAATTTTTCATTTTTAATGCTCCGTAACTCGATTTCCTAAGGGTTGCGGAGTGGCTATTTTTAACACCCGAAAGTGTGAAAGTGGCGGGTTGTGTGTGGCAGGTTGCAACCTTTCACCCTTTAGTGTGCGTCTATAGGGAAAACGGCAGGATAATTTCGCTGCTGTAATCACGATAATTCATTAAAACCTATATGACAATGAAACGAAACTTTTTTACTTTGATGGTGGCAATGCTGGCTACATTGACCGCGGTTGCCCAGTCGTTTACTGGCCAAGTGGTCGATGAGACGCAGAATCCAATCCCCTTTGCTAACGTTGTGCTGCTCAACGCCAGTGACAGCGCCTTTGTGGCGGGAACGACAACTGACGGGGACGGTGTTTTTACACTCACAGGACAAACATCCAATCCATTGGTTAAGATTACCTTCCTGGGTTACAAAACACGAGTGATTGGTGGCGTGAGTGCCGACTTGGGCATCATCGCACTGGAGCCTGAGGCAACCGAGTTGGGCGAAGTCGTGGTCAAGGCCCAGCGTCCTGCTTTCAAGTTGACGACCGAGGGTCTCAAGACCGAAGTCGAGAACACCCTCTTGAGCAAGGTGGGCACTGCCAAGGCCGTGCTCGAGAATCTGCCGGGCGTGCAGCGCAAGAAGGACGGCCTGGAGGTCTTCGGCAAGGGCACGCCGCTCATCTATATCAATGGGCGCAAACTCCAGATCCAGACCGAACTGGACCAAATCAGCAGCGAGGACATCCAGAGTGTGGAACTGATCACCAGCCCGGGAGCCAAGTATGACGCAACGGTCGAGTCGGTCATCCTCATCAAGACCAAGCGCCCGCAGGGCGAGGGCTTCAGTTTCAATACCCAGGCCAGTTACTGCGTGGGCAAGGGCCCCGACACCACATTGGGCCTGAACTGGAATTACCGCCACAAGGGGCTGGATGTGTTCGGCAGCGTGTGGTATAACGACTACAAGTGGATTGAGAACGACGATTTCTCTTTTGAGGTCAATGCCGACACCCTATGGCACATGGAAGAGCAGTCCGACATAAAGAGCCACAGCAACCTGCTCTACACGTCTGTAGGCTTGAACTACATCTTCAACGACAACCACTCGACAGGCTTCAAGTATGACACCCAGGCCAATTTCCTGAACCGAACCCGCGGCACCTTCACTGCCGATGTGATGGCCGATGGGGCTTTCTACGACCACCTAGACAACAAGATACACATGTCCAGTAAGTCCAATATGCCTCACACCCTCAATGCCTATTATAACGGCAAGGTGGGCAAGACCTCGATCGACTTCAACACCGACTATGTCTTCAACAAGGACCGCAAGAGCCAGTTCAACGACGAGGTGAGCCAGCAGTGGGACAGCCGCACCGTTACCAGCACCAATGTTGTGCGCAACCAGTTGTGGGCATCCAAACTCGTCCTCTCTTGGTCACTGTGGGGCGGTAATCTGCAAGTGGGCAGCGAGTATGACCACACGCGCCGCAACGACGACTACATCAACCCCGAGCAGGTCGTCCCCACCTCCTACAGTGAGCAGCGGGAACGTAACGTGATTTTCTTTGCCGAGTATGCCCATCCATTGCCTTTCGGCCAGTTAAAGGCGGGCTTGCGTAACGAGAACGTCACCAGCGACTATTACGACCGGGGCGTTCGCATGGCCGACCAGAGCCGCAAGTACCATCACTTCTTCCCTAACGTGGGGCTGATGGCTCGTGCAGGCCAGGTGCAGCTGATGCTCAACTATGCGATGAAGATCAAGCGCCCCTATTATTGGGAATTGCGCAACAGTGTAACCTATGCCAACCGTTTTACTTGGGATGCTGGCAATCCTTACCTCAAGCCAACCATCAACAATGAGGTGTCGCTCATGGCCATCTACAAGTGGGTGAACCTGATGCTGGCTTACAAGCATGACCGTGACGTGAATGTCAATGTGGCTCACGCGGTGCCTGGCAGCGAAGCCACCACCTTGATGAATAAAGAGAATGTGGATGATGAGGATGCCATGCGCGTGATGATTACCTTTTCGCCCCGGTGGGACTTCTACCAGCCCTCATTGACGCTGGGCATGATTAAGGATTGGATCAAGATACCGTCGCCCATCGGTTTCATCAGCCCCAAGGACCCCATCTGGCTTATTCAGTTCGATAACAATTTCCAGATTATGCCCACCTTGACCGCCAATGTCAATTTCTCCTTCACCAGCAGTGGCGACATGCAGAATGTCACCCTCGTCAAGCCAGCTAATGTACTCAACATCGGTGCCACTAAGACGTTCCTCAATGACCGCCTGTCCATCCAGGTGACGGGACACAACCTTCTCAATTCCCAGGAGCACGTTAAACTGAGCTACGGACTGCGCACCATGTGCCAAACGCAGCGCCGCGACACCCGTGAGGTGGAATTCACTGTGCGCTACAAGTTCAACGCGGCCCAGAGCAAGTACAAGGGCACCGGTGCCGGCAGCAGCGAGAAGGAACGTTTTGGCAATTAGTTTCCGGTTTTCAGTTGGTGGATGCCAATTTCTAATTCCTAATTCCTAATTCCTAATTTCTAATTCCTGATTCCTAATTCCTGACTCACCTGTTTCATTTTTCTTCTGCGCCATGGTTTACGGTATGAGATATTGCCTACCTTGGCGCAGATTCTATTTGATTGTTTTGTCGATGAGTGTTGAGTTTTTGTCGAGATTATTTGTGAAGTCCGATGGACTTGATTATCTTTGCGATACGTAACTAAGAAAATGCTTTCATAGTGATGACGACCGACTTAAACAATAGCACATCCAGATACCGCAACTTGATGTTGCATGTGCTCTGTTGGGCGGTGCTGATCGTGGTGCCTGTCTTCTTCCACAGCTCAGATGACCCTTGGCCGCAGGTATGGAACCGCTACATGCGTTGGCTGGGAACACCATTGGCCTACATGCTGGTGTTCTACATCAATTACCTGTGGGTGGTGCCGCGTTTCCTGCTCAAGAAACGTGACTGGAAGATGTTCCTGCTCATCAACGTGGGTGTGGTGGCGTTTGGATTGCTCATGATGGACATCTGGCATCTTTTGAGTCAGAATTTCCTGCCTGAATTGCACAACAAGATGCGGCAAGGGGGCGGTGGACATCCGTCACGCGTGCCACGCTATTTTTGGGCCGTGTTGACCTTGTCGATGTTCATTGCTCTGACGGTTGCCGTGCGCATGATACAGCGCTGGCAACACATCGAGGAAGCCCGCAAGGAGGCTGAGACCGCACGTGCCGAGGCCGAGTTGAGCAACCTGCGCAACCAGTTGAATCCGCATTTCCTGCTCAATACGTTAAACAACATCTATGCCCTGATTGCCTTTGACCAGGACAAGGCTCAGACGGCCGTGAGCGAGTTAAGCAAGCTGCTGCGTCATGTGCTCTACGAGAACCAGCAGGATTTCGTGTCGTTGAGCAAGGAGGCCGACTTCATGCGCAATTATATCGAGTTGATGAAGATACGCGTGACCGACAACGTGAAGATTGACACCAACATCAACATCCAGCCCAATGACTCCACCCCCGTGGCACCGCTCATCTTTATCTCGCTCATCGAGAATGCCTTCAAGCACGGCATCTCGCCGCAGGGAACCGGGGAAATCAAGATAGACCTGTCGCAGGCTGGTGGCGAGATCACCTGCGAGATCCACAACACCTGCTATCCCAAGCGTGAGAACGACAAGAGTGGCTCAGGCATCGGACTGGAGCAGGTGAGCCGACGACTGGAACTGATGTACCCTGACCGCTACACGTGGGAAAAGGGCACAACACCCGACGGCAAGCATTATTATTCCAAAATCACGATTAAGAAAGAAGAGAAATGATTATCAAGTGTGCCATTGTTGACGATGAGCCCCTGGCAGTGGAGCTGCTGGCGAGTTATGTGAAGAAAATCCCGTTTCTGGAGTTGTGTGGCAAGTATAGCAATGCCACCGATGCCCTTCACGGCATCGGTGAGGAGCCTGTTGACCTGCTCTTTCTCGATATTCAGATGCCAGAACTCAATGGCTTGGAGTTGAGTAAGATGGTTCCCGAGAATACCCGCATTGTGTTCACCACCGCTTTCAATCAGTATGCTGTTGACGGCTTCCGGGTCAATGCGCTGGACTATCTGTTGAAACCCATCAGCTATGCCGACTTCATGGAGGCGTGCAACAAGGCTTTGCAGTGGTTCCAATTGGTGCAGCAGAGCGAGCAGCCTGCTCCTGCGGCGACTGCCGAGGAGGAGCCGCGCAGCATCTTTGTCAAGAGCGAGTACAAGCTGCTGCAGATTAACCTCGATGACATCCGCTACATCGAGGGCCTCAAGGATTATGTGAAAATCTATACCGAGCAGTCGCCTCATCCCATCCTGTCGTTAATGAACATGAATGCTATCGAGCAGGCTCTCCCCTCGTCGCTCTTCATCAGGGTGCACCGCTCCTTTATCGTCCAGAAGAGCAAGATTCGTGAGATCGAGCGCAACCGCATCGTCTTCGGCGACGTGTATATCCCCATTGGCGACAGCTACAAGCAGGCTTTTCAAGACTTCATCAACGCCAAGTGATGCTGGCATGGTTTTTGTAAGCAACGCTTTCACTGACAACTATCAACTAAAAACTGACAACTAGAATGGAATTTCATCTGATCAAGAACGGAAAGCAAGAAGGTCCGTTTACCGTAGAGGAACTTTCGCAGCAGGGTATTACCCCCGAGAGCGAAGTGTGGACACCTGGCATGGCCGATTGGATGCAGGCCGGTGATGTGCCCGAGTTGACAGCGGTGCTGCAACGTGCCGAGTTTGAGGCTGCTCAGGCTGCAGCGCGTCAGGCCGAAAACGACCCGCGCATGGGTGAACCCTACGAGCCGGCTTTCACTCCCGAGCAAGCGCCGCCACAGGTGCCGCCCCGCGTCCCCGTTGAGCCGGAATCCCGCAAGAAGAACGGCTGCACGCCGTGGCTCATTGCCGCATTGATTCTGGCTATCTTGTTTGCCACGATGGTCTTCACTTGTCCTGACCGCCGAGCACATGAATCGGCCATTCAGGAGGTGACCAAGGCCTGGGTGGGAGACAAGGTGGATGAGAATATGGGCGAGATCACCGGCATGGGTGGTGTCTTTGGCGATCTGATCAACAAGGCGATCAAGGAACTCACAGGCTTCGGCACCGACAAGGTCATCTCCAGCTACCTTGACGTGAAGAACTACGTCGTTTGCTCGGTGGGCCGCATGAGTGTGCGAGACAACGAGGACAAGATGGTTTCGCTCGGCATCTTTGGCCACGTGTTCACCTTTGACGAGGAGGATATCGAGAAGGCGTGGACCCATGCGATGGACGATTATGATGCCCGTCATGGTGTGACTCCTCCGCCCGCCCCGCAACCTCAGCAAGACGAGGAAGCCGACGAGTACCAGTACCCAGACGAAGAATCCAGCGCCGACCCCTCCATGTTGCCCGATAGCGTCATGGGTATCGAGGTGCCTGAAGGCATGGACTCGATGATGAACCAGATGGCTAACCAGGCCATCCGCATGGCCAAGGAGTGGGCCAAGCAGCAGATCGACAACCTGGGCAAGTAATAAATATCAACGCTGCCATGTCTTCCACGGCAGCGTTGATTTCTAGTTTCCTGTGAACGTCAGCGTTCTTCTTGGGATATAATCAGCCTCCGCAGGCTTTCACGAGGAACATGATGAGCATGATGATGAGCAGATAGGAGATGCAGCCCAGGCGTTGTGGACGCTGCGGCAGTTGCTGTGGCTGGCCATCGTCCTGGCTGGGTTGCTGTGGCATCGTGTAGTCATACATGCTGCGGTGAGGAATGAGGATCTGCCGGGGGCCACCGTTGTTATAGGGGCCGATGGCACCGGCTGCCTCGAGTTGACGGATGAGTTCGGCGGCGCGCTCATCACTGATGTGGAAGCGGTCGCGCAGCATCATCGGTGTGATCGACATGCAGGTCTTGAGGAACTGCAAGGCTTCGTCCAGGAGCGGATCTGCGCCAGATAGGGGCGGAGGCAGCACAGTTGTCTCGCTGTTGGCGGGGATAATGGGTGGGGGCGACTGCGGGTCAAAGCTGGTGCCGCAATTCGGGCAGAAGTGTGCTCCCGTGCTGGCCTCATGGCCGCACTTGGGGCAATTGATGGTGCGTGAGGGTTCGGCGGCGGTGTCCAGATCCAGCGCATCGTGTGGGATGTAGGCATAGTCACCCACAATCTGCAGTTGGCACAGGCACTGCGGGCAGATGACCTTGTAGCCGCTGCTGATGAGCACTTCGGTGCTCAGGTCAATCTTCTTGCCGCACTTGGGACAGGTGTATATCATCTCTCGTTTGTTATTTTTCTACAAAGTTAGCAATAATCGCGCTACCTTACAAATGCTGCAATAATCGTGCCGTGTGTTTGTCTCAGTCGTCAGTTGGCATTTGCGTTAGGCTTTGGTCGAGTCTCGCTTGTCGCTGCTGCCGAAAAATGACGGCAGCCCACTGGTGTGCGGGCCGCCGTGTTGGTCTTTTCTTATAACTGATGATTAATACTCGTCAGGGTCAAAGAAGAAGTCGTCATCGTTGGTCGGGTAGTCAGGCCAGATGTCCTCGATGGACTCATAGGTATCGCCCTCATCCTCAATCTCCTGCAAGTTTTCTATCACTTCGAGAGGTGCGCCACTGCGCACGGCATAGTCGATGAGCTCGGCCTTGGTTGCGGGCCAGGGAGCATCCTCGAGCTTTGTTGCCAATTCAAGTGTCCAATACATAGTTTTTCTTGTTGTGCTTTTTTATGAAATATCCTGTTCCTTAAAATTGTGCGCAAAAGTAATACTATTTTTCAATTTCAAGCGTCTTTATCCCAATAAATTTCCTCGACTTGGTTGTGGATATTGTTAAATCTTGCAAAAACAAAGAAGAAATCGCTCAATCGGTTCAGGTATTCGAGCACGAGAGGTTCAACGTGGGCCTGATGTGTCAGGGTTACGACGCGGCGCTCGGCGCGGCGGGTGATGGTGCGGCAGCGGTCGGCCTGGGCCGACAGGCGGGTTCCACCGGGCAGGACAAAGCCTGTCATGGGCGGCAGTTCCTCGTTCATCTCGTCCATCATCTTTTCCAGTGCGGCGACATCTTCCTGGGTGAGACCGTACAGGGTCGCATCCTCGCGGTCGTTGGCCAGATAGGCACCGATGTTGAACAGTTTGTTCTGGGTCTTGCGCAACAGGGCGACGATATCGGGGTCATCCAGCTTGCTGCTGTGCATGAGCACACCGATGTTGGAATTCAATTCATCTACCGTGCCGTAGGCCTCGACGCGGATGTCATCCTTGCTCACGCGGTTGCCGCTGACCAGCGAGGTCATGCCGGCATCGCCGGTGCGGGTATAAACTTTGGTAATCATATCTTGTCTCTTTAATATTGTTGTGTTTGTATTATTATAACGGGTAAACCCCGGAATTGTTATATCCACCACAACAATAAACGTGCCATTAATCACAATACTGACTTAATGGCACACTATGAGTAGAAAAAGTGAACACATTCACTGAAAATCGACCGAAAATAAGTGCGTAATTATCATTTGTCAGTTTTTGTGAATGCGTTCACTGTAGGTGATCATTTTACTCCTGTTTATTTGTTCAGAACAACGAAGTCATAGGCAGAGAACTGGTTCAGGTTAACCGAGTCATTGCCAGATAATCGAACGTCCTTGCCACTGATCCTGCCGTCGATTTCAACGGGTTCAGTTCCCTTGAAGATACTTGTATTGCCATTGGGCGGGAGATCGCTAAAGTAACTGCCGGTAAGCGTATAGACGTCATTGCCATGGCGTTGAACTTCTATAATCATGTTGCCTGTCGGAGCGTTAAGCGGGTATTCCTGGCCGTTGACCATCAGCACCAATCCGCTGCTGCGGTAGCCGGCCATGTAGGGGATGCCGCCGGCAATCGCGATTTTGGGCCTGTGATATGAATACACATTGTTAAAGCCAAAGTCTTGGGGTAACTGGTGTGCCTCACCGTTGAGCCACCAGTAGGGTGACTGGTAGTTGCCATTGCCGATAAACGCCAGCGTGTCTTTCCCGTTTTTAATGATTTCCTCGACAGGAGTGAAGTCACGACTGACTTGAATCGGGAGTGAATAGATCTTGCCGTTGAGCCAGTAGGTGGGCGTACCGTAGTGCCCATTATAGTAAGCCCTGGCAATGAGGTCGCCGTGGTCTACGCTGAGGCCGTAGATAAACAGTTCCTCGCTGTCAGACTCATAGAGTTGGCGCTCGTTCTTGCAGATTCTGGCCGTGTAGTGACCGCTGTATTTAAAGTCAGGATACTTGTCCCACTGCAGGGTATAGATGTCACCGTTTTCCACAGCGAGGCTCTTGATCTCGTTAGGCGTGGTGATGACGACCTTGCCGTTCTTCAAGATGCGGTAGATCGAGTCGCTGTTGGACTGCAACACACCATACCAGTTCTTGCCGTCGCCCGTCAACTGGGTGACACCATAGCCCTGGGGACACTCAAAAATCAGTTTCCCGTGCGTGTCATAGATGTAGTAGCCACCCGTGGTGTAGATTTCCAGATAGATGCGGGGTGACTTGCCTCCACCGGGCTCGTCCTTGCCGTTATCATCACAGGCCGCCAGTGCCAGCAGGCTCGCCAGTAGTATGAAAATTATATTTCTCATCTTTTTTATCTATGTTATTGCCAGAGGGGCTCTCCAGCAAGGCGGTGCAGGCTGATTAAGATGATGTCATGGGAGCGGCCCAAGTCGGCACCAACACCTTGCTGTTGACAGCAGAACTTGATGAAATTGGCCAGCAGGACTTGCTGCTCCACGGGTAGCGTCTCGTCATAGTGGTAGGCTATAATGCCTCCCAGCAAGTAAGAAGAATAATCGAGATGGAAATGAGAGGTTGAACTGGGGCCGTGGATGCGTTTCTTGTGGAGCATCTCCTTGGCCAGTTCTGTGACTTGGTCTTGGCTGAATGCCTGGTAATCGGCAGCAGTGCACATGACCAGCACCCATGATACCAGGTAGGGTTCGTCAACCAGGGTGATGCCATCACGTTCGGCCTCGACCCTCTTGCAGCCTAATCGGCAGTACAGGTCAATCAAGGACTGCGCACCGCCTTTGCGCTTCATGAGTTCCTCATAGCCGTTAAATCTCGTCATGACCGACAGGATTCCGTCATAGATGTCGTTGAATAAAATCCAATTCTCCATATAGGGGTGATTGAAGCAGGTCCAGGCCAGATTGTCCGTTGACATGTTCTTCAACAAATCGTTGGGGACATTGCACATCGCCATGAGTTCGTCGCCCGTCTGGGCCTCGCTCTTGTGCTCCTGCCAGTAGTCAAACGCGTAGCCCTCGCCATGCAGGTCGCTGTCGTCGATAGTGGGCGTGGGCCACATCTTGAAGTCCCCTACGGGCACTACGGGTGACGTGGGGTCGCTCTGGATGACGGGCTCGGGCTCATCGGTCGTGCAGGCTGTCAAGGCCATCATTGCCATCATTGCCATTGAAATCATTTTCTTTTTCATGTCTCTATTGTCGTTTAAGTGGTTAATTGACGGTTTCCTGGGTGCGTTGCAGGGGCGCATCGTTGCCGCTGCGGCGCTTGAAGGGATTGTTGATGGTGTTGAACGTCCACCGCGCCATGACCTGGATGCTGCGCGAGTCGTTGTTGACATGGGTGCTGTTGAACACACCCAGGTAATTGGTCTCGCTGCGCGTGCTCATGGCACGGTTGAACACGTCATGATAATTGGCACCCAGCATGAGCCGGCCCTTGAAGAAGGTCGCCCTCACGCTCAGGTTCAAGCCCAACATCGAGTTGCAACGGGTATAGCCCGCTGTCCACGGTGTCGAGTAGAGCACACTACAGCCCAGCATCAATTGCGGCAGCACGTTGTACTGCACATTGCCGTGTAGCAGACCATAGGGGCGTTTCTCGGTCTCCAGTCCCAGCATGGGGATGGTGATGTGGGGCAGCGTGCCCGAAGCCAGCAGGTAGAGACTGAGCCTGTCGGTGCTGAGCGAGTAGTCCAGGTCGAGCGTCCAAGCGTGGTATGGGTTGATGTTGATGGGGCTCTGGCGCAGCGTTCCCGACTGGAGCAACTGGTGTATCGTCTGGATGCCATTATTCACATGGCGATAAGACACTTGGGCATTAATGTGACGATAATGCGCAGCCACACTGACACGGTCGGTCACCGTCGGGCGCAACAGGGGGTTGCCTGTTGCGATGTCGTCGGCATAGACATAGGTGACGTCAGGTGACAGGCTGTTACTGGGCGACACTGATTGTGACGGGCTGGGAAATACCATGAAATCGGTACTGGCCAGTGTCGAGTAGCCCAGGCTGCTATAGGGCAGAATGTTGAAATAGAAAGTCGAGCGCAACTGGTTATAGGACGGTCGCACGAGTGTGCGGCGGTAACTGGCTGTGAGGTCAAAGTCGCTGTTCACGCGGAACCCGACATTGACATGGGGCAGCACGTCATGGTAGTCCTTCTTGTAACGGATGACAACGTCCTGGACACTGCTCGTGTGGTCATACTCGTAGCGCAGACCCGCGCTGACGCGCCAGCGGTTCCATTGCCTGTCGACGGAATAATAGGCGGCAGACCAGTTGTTGTCGCGGTTAATCTGTTGCGTGTCATTGTTCTTGGTCGCCTCGCCGTTGTTGCCCGCGTGTCCCCATTCCAGCCCAGTCTTGTGCCGCCAGCCGAGGGCACAGAAGTCATATCTTGCCGTCGCCGTGGTGATGTCATAGTCATTGGAATAGTGTATCTTCTGGGTCTGCTGGAAATACCGGTCGATAATCATCTGGTCGTTGGTCTGTCGTGAGGTGGCATAGTCGGCGATGACCAGCAACTGGGCATCATCGCTGGTCTGCCACGAGTAACTGGCCGAGAAACTGTTGCTCACCGATCCCAGTTTCATGTCGTTGTCATCAATGGTGCGGATCATGTAGTAAGAGTTGCTGCTCATGCGCATGAACTGGCGCGTCACCTCCAGATCTATGCCCGTCTTGCTGTAACTGCCATTGTATTGCAGGCCTAGCACGCTCCTGGGTGTCAAGGCATAGTTGATGCCGGCGAACACGCGGTAGTCGTTACCGCTACCCTCATAGTGGATGGTATCGTCCTTGTCGCTGTTGTAGATGTGGGTGTGCTGGGTGTTGGAGCTGCGCGAGTTGTAATGGTTGTAACTCAACGAGACGTTGCCCGATAACCTGTTATACTTGCCGTCGATGGTCAGGGTCGTGGCGTTTGATACCTTGTGCTTGAAATCGACCACATCGGTCACGCTGGCACCCAGATAGTTCTTGAGGGAACTGTGGGTGTAGATCTTGATGACGGCCTCGGCTGTGGAGGCATATTGCGTGTCGGGGTCGCGGATGATCTCGATGCGCTTGATGTCGTGGGAGTTGAGCATCGAGAGTTCGGCCACATTGTTGACAAGGCGGTTGTTGATATAGACCAGGGTCTTGTCACGGCCGATGACCTTGATGTTGTCACCGGCATCGATGACCACGCCAGGAGTCCATCGCAACAGGTCGAGCGCTGTTCCCGCGTTGCCCATCATGGTGCCGCCCAGGTTGGTCAAGGTGTAGTTGGCCCCGTCATGCTGCATGTTGATGACGGGTGTGGTGACCTGTGCCCCCTTGAGGGGTGTGATGGAGCGTTCCATCTTGATGGTGCCTATCCTGGTGGACTTGCAGCGCCTGTACAACGTCTTGTAGCCCACGTGGCTGAAGCGGGCAATGACCGTGGGCAGTTCCACTGGAATGACAAAGGTGCCGCTGGCATTGGTCACGCCGCCAGTGATGTAGGATGAATCACTGGGGTGGAGTAGCGTGACATTGGCATACTCCAGCGGCTGGGATTTCTCGTTCATCAGATGCCCGATCAGGCGATACTCGGTCTTGTGGGTGCACTCAACGTAGATCTCACGGCCGCCTTCCTTGGTGGTCATGATGATGGGGTAGAAGCCGATGAGTTGCCTGATGGCATCGGGAATGGTCTGATTCTTGACGGTGGCAGTAACACTGAAGTCCTCCAGCTCGTTGAAGATGAAAACGATTTGATACTCGTCGGTCTGATCCTGCAAGTAGCGCAACGCGTTGCTCATCGACACGTTGTCAAACCGATGTGTAACCCGCCTGGCCTGGGCCGTCATTGCCGTGAGGCACAACACGAGTAACAATATGTACCACCGCTTGATCATTGGTCGCTGGCGATGTCGCTGATGATGAGTTTGTTACCTGTGCGCTGGATGGTGAAGGCCTGGAAGCTGTTGAGCATATCTACCACCTTGTCGATCGAGTAGGACGGTTCCCAGCGGTAATACAGGCGCAACGACTTGGCCTCTTCAGATTGCCATTCCACATCCTGGATGTTGTATCTTGCGGTCATGTCGTCAATGATTTGCTCCAGCGATATGTTATCATAGAGGTGTCCCTCGTCCTGAATTGTGGGAATCACCTCTTGAGCCTCGGCAACATTGTGAGAAACGTCGTTGGTGGCGATAGGCGTTAGCTGCGTGCTGCTGTCGCTAGCAGTCTGATCCTGTAGCAGTCCAAAGCCGTGCGTGCGCACCGCTGCCACCACGATGCTGGCAGCAATGACGATAACTGCTGCCACGGCTGCAATCCTGTGCCAGATGGGGCGGGTGGATGTGGCGGCTTGAGGGTGCTGTGCCACAAATCGCTCCCATTCCTGCTGGATGGTCGCGTCATCGGCCTGCTGGTCATAGCGCCCAGCCTCCACGGCACCACGGGTCGCCATCATCATCGTGTAGAGCTCGTGGCAATCCTTGTCCGACAGGATTTCGCGCCACTGCCCGTCGTCATATTTCTCGGGTTGTTCCATCATGCGGAACAGCAATTCAGTCTTGTCCATCATCCCAATTGTTTTAATGTTAAACGTAGTTGCTTCATTGCATTGCGCAGGTGCTTATAGATGGTCGTCTCACTCACCTGGTAGTGGGCGGCGATTTTCTTGAAGGTCAGTCCGTCACGGTAGTGCATCAGCACAATGTCACGGCAGATGGGTGGCGTGAGCCGCTCGATGCCGTCCTGAATGGCTTGAATGCTCTGCTCGTGAAGGATCACTGCTTGAAATTCATCATCAAGCGGATATGTGAGCAATGCCTGCTCGCGGGCGCTGCGGTTGCGCATCGCGTTCAGGCACTTGTTGTGGACACAGGTCATCAAGAAACTCCTGGCTTTCTTTTCATCAAAGCGGATGTCGCCATCAAGCAGTTGGGCAAAGGTATCATGCACGATGTCACGCGCTTCCTCCTCGTCATGCAGGAGCATGATGGCCAGCCGGCACATCTCGTGATAATGTGCCTTAAACAGCTGTTCGATATGACGACTCTTGATTGCCTTTGAATAAACTTGACTGCGCCTCAACAAATCGAGCAAGCTCATTTGCGTTCGGCTTGCACAAGTGTTCACTATTAAGACACGCAAGGTTCCATTTACTAAACCCCAAATGGCAATTTTTTTTCTTTTTGGGACACGGGGACGGTTCTTTTGTCCCACTTTTGCGATAAAATGGGACAAAAGAACCGTCCCCGTGTCCCACTAGGTTAGGGTGGAGAGGGTGGAAAGGAGTTGGGTGGCGTTGCATGCGACAAGGGTGCGGGAGAGGTTCTTGCCGCGGGCAAAGGGGGTGCGGGTCATGTCGGCGAGTTGCTGGATGGTAGCATCGTACATGCCGTCGAGGTTGGCCACGACGATGGGGCGTGGGTCGTCATTGCCGATGGTCATCACGGCAAGTGTGGACATCCACTCGTCGAGGGTGCCGATGCCGCCAGGCAGGATGATGAACACGTCGCCATGCTCGATCATGTACTGCTTGCGGTCACCCAGGTTGGCAGTGTGTACAGCGTCATCGCACACGGGATCCAGTCGATGCTTGAACATTGCAGGAATCACGCCCGTGACGTGCCCGCCTGCCTCGTGGACGGCACTGGCAGTGATATGCATCAGTCCCGCATTGGATCCGCCATAGAGTAACGTGTGGCCATGCTCCCCGATCCATGTGCCCAACTCACGGGCGAGCTGCTGGTATTTCTCCTCCAGTCCCCCTTGAGAACTGCAATAAACGACGATTTTCATTTCTTTTCAGTGAATAGTTAATAGTTGTCAGTTGTCAGTTGTCAGTTGTCAGAATGCGGATGCCAATTCCTAATTCCTAATTCCTGATTCCTGATTAACTTCTAACTTAAAGTACGGTATTGTTGATGATGTGCTTGACCTCCTTGAAGAGGTAGTCGTGGGTGGTGCCATCCTCGTGGCGCAGGGTGAGGGTGCCGTCGGGGGCGATGCTTGCCACACTAGCCATGAAGCGGTGTCCCGCTGCATCCTCGTAGGGGTGCATCAGCCCGTCGTTGCGGTAGAGTGCGGCCATATATTGCTGGTGCAACTGCTGGCGGGCCTGGTCATCGCCCAGGGAACCTACCAGCTCCTCGATGCGGGAGCACACACGCTTTAACAAAGCCATCAGGTCATGCTCATGGCCCGTAATATTGATGAGAGACACGGGGTTGGGCGCATCACTGACAAAGCGCTCCTGATTAACGTTGATGCCGATGCCCACGATACACGTGGCGATGTCGCTGCCGTCCAGTGAGTTTTCCAGCAACATGCCGCAGGCTTTCTTGTCGTGCCAATAGACATCGTTGGGCCACTTGACGGTAAAACCGTCGCCCGCCTCGGCTGTCAAGGCTTCGACAACGGCTAGTGAAGCCGCCTCACTCAGGTAGAACTGGTCGCGGGCTTTGACGGGTGGTTGCTTGAGCAAATGCGAGAAGGTGAGGTTCTTGCCGTCCTCGCTCTCCCAGGAATTGCCTTTCTGGCCACGGCCTGCCGTCTGGCTGGGGGTATAAATGACCGTACCGCCCGGCAGCGTTGCTGCCAAGCGGGACAGGTAAGTGTTGGTGCTCGCCGTCTGGCTCACCTTGATGTAGTGTGGCATGGTCAGGCGGTGGGGAATGTCATCTTGAGGGTGCGGCTCTCGTCCTCGTTAACGGTGATATCGACGCGCACGGTGTCGTCGGGCAGCAGGCCATCGATGCGCTCGGGCCACTCAATGAAGCACAAGGCTCCGCTGTCGAAGTAGTCCTCGGCACCCAGGTCAACGGCCTCTTCCTCCTTCTCCAGGCGGTAGCAGTCGAAGTGGTAGATCAGCTCGGCGGTCGTGTCGCTGCGGTACTCGTTGATGATGGCAAACGAGGGTGAGTTCGTCACGTCGCTCTCAACACCCAGCTGCTTGCACAGTGAGTTAATAAATGTGGTCTTACCTGCGCCCATCTCGCCATAGAAAGCATAGACCGTCAGGTCGCCCATCTCGGTCATGAACTTGTAGGCAGCCTCCTCGAGACCCTCAAGGTTGGCAATAGGTATTTCAATGATTTTCTTCTCGCTCATGTTTATTTCAGTTTTCAGTTTTCAGTCGTCAGTTGTCCGTTGTCAGTTGTCAGAATGCGGATGCCAATTCCTAATTCCTAATTCCTAATTCCTAATTACTTCGGCGACATCGTCACGATGGGCACGAGCATCTCTTCCATCGAGATGCCACCGTGCTGGAAGGTGTCGTTATAGTAGGAGACATAGTAGTTGTAGTTGTTGGGATAGGCAAAGAAGTCACGGTTCATCGCGAAGATATAGGTACTCGAGATGTTAGGGGCTGGCAGACCCACACGCTTGGGCTGCTTGATCTCATAGACTTGTTTGCCGTTGTAGGTGAGGCTCTTACCGACCTTGTAACGCAGGTTGGTGTTAATGTTCTTGTCACCGATGACATTGATGGGGCGATCCACCTTGATGGTGCCATGGTCGGTGGTGAGGACAACCTTGTAGCCGTTCTCGGCCATCAGCTTGAAGATGTCGAGCACGTTGGAGTTCTTGAACCAGGAGACGGTTACCGAGCGGTAGGCCTCATCGCTGTTGGCTAGCTCGCGTATCATCTTGGATTCGGTGCGGGCATGCGAGAGCATATCGACAAAGTTGAACACCAGCACGTTGAGCTCATAGTTCTTGAACATGCCGAAGTTCTGCATCAGCTTCTCACCGGCGGCGCTGTCGTTCATCTTGTTGTAAGAGAAATGCACCTTGCGGCGGTAGCGGTCAAGCAGCGTCTGGATGAGCGGTGCCTCGTTCAGGTTCTTGCCCTCCTCGCTCTCCTCATCGACCCAGAGGTCGGGGAACATCTGCTCGATGTCAACAGGCATAAGCCCCGAGAAGATGGCATTGCGGGCATACTGTGTGGCAGTGGGAAGGATGGTGGTGTAGAGTTCCTCGCTGTCGATGTTGAAATAGTCGGCCAGCAGCGGGCTCACCATCTTCCATTGGTCAAGCCTGAAGTTGTCGATGACGATAAAGCAGACTTTCTCGCCCTTGTCCAGCAGCGGGAGCACCTTGGTCTTGAAGAGCTCATTGCTGCGCAGGGGATGTTCGGGCTGTGTGAGCCAGCTCTCGTAGTTACGCTTGACAAACTTGGCAAAGGCGCTGTTGGCCTCGACCTTCTGCATCCTGAGCATCTCGTCCATGTTGGTGTCGGTGTTGGACAGGGTGAGCTCCCAGCGGACGAGGGTAGAGTAGAGCTCATACCAGTCCTCGATGGTCTGGGCTGAATTGATCATCTGGCTGATGCGCATGAACTCCTGCTGGTAGTCGCCGGTGACCTTCTCGGCAATGAGCGCATCGCTGTGCAGGTTCTTCTTGATAGAAAGTAGAATCTGCATGGGGTTGACAGGCTTGATCAGGTAGTCGGCAATCTCGCTGCCGATGGCCTGGTTCATGATGTCTTCCTCCTCGCTCTTGGTGATCATGATCACGGGGACGTTGGGCTGCAGGATCTTGATGCGTTGCAGTGCTTCCAGTCCGCTGATGCCCGGCATGTTCTCGTCGAGGATGATGAGGTTGAAGATCTGGTTGCTCAGCATGTCGATGGCATCACGGCCATTGGTGACGGTTTCTACCTCATATCCCTTGTTCTCCAGGAACAGGATGTGCGGCTTCAAGAGGTCAATCTCGTCGTCGGCCCACAATATTCTTTCTTTGCTCATGTGGTCTGTCTTGCTTCTTTATAGTGTTAATCGTTTTTCTTGTTACCAGTGCGGCTGGGCGTGGCCTTGGGGTCGTCAGGTTTGGCGGCTGGCTCAGTCTTGCCGCCCGCCTTGTCCTGCTTGGCTTTGTCCTTTGCAGCCTCTTGCTCGGCCTTGCGTTGATTGGCCTGCTCCTTGCGGCTCTGCTCACGCTCACGGGCCTCTTGCTTGCGCTGTTCGGCCTTCTCTTTGCGCTCTTGCTCTCGCTCCTTCTGCCGTTGTTTGCGCTCCTGTTCACGGGCCTTAGCCTGCTCCTTACGCTCCTTCTGCTTGGCTTTGCGTTCGCGTTCACGCTCTTTGGCCTTCTCCTTGCGCTCTTTCTCGCGCTCCTTGGCAAGTTCCTTGCGTTCTTTGGCCTTCTCCTTGCGGGCCTGCTCCTTAGCCTTCTTGGCATCCTTCTTGGCCTGTTCGGCTTCCTTGTAGGCTGCCTTAGCCGAGTCTTCACGCCACTTGTAGCGGAAGTCACGTTCTTTCTCCTTCTCCTTCTCGGCCTGCTCGATGGAGTCTTGCTCGGCTATCTCCTCGAGGCGTGCTAGTTTGCGCTGGTACTTCTGCTCCTTCTTGATGGAGTCATCAATTTCCTTCTGGCGCTTGCGTTCGGCCTTTTCTCTGGCTTTGGCCTCACGCTCGAGCTGCTTGAGGTGTTCTTCCTCGGCGCGCTCCTGGGCCTTGCGTTCCTTGTCGGTCAGCGTGGCCTGGGGCTGGGCCTGGGTTGAACGGGAGCGGTAATCATCGGCCTTGATCTGCTTGCGCTCGGCTTCTTGACGGGCCTTCTCCTCAGCTTCTTGACGTGCCTTCTCGGCGGCCTCGGCCTCTTCGAGAGCCTTCTGCTCGGCTTCCTCACGGGCCTTCTCCTCAGCATCGCGTTTGGCGATTTCGGCCTCCTCGCGCGCTAGTTGCTCGGCCTCGATGCGTTCTTGCTCACGTCGGGCCTCGGCTTCACGCTCGGCTTCCTCAAGAGCCTTCTTCTCGGCCTCGTCAAGTTCTTTCTTCTCAAGGTCGCTGTGTTCCTTATCGTTCTTCTCCTCCAGGTAGTTGAAGTAGTCCTCAAAGGTGCGGCCCTCGTTCAACAGCAGGTTGAAGTTGTCCACACTGATGATGACATAGTGTACCTGACGGGGCACGTTGATGCTCTGATCCTTCTCGAACAAGGTGCGGTAGTTGACTGCCTCCTTGAAGTTGTCCATCCCCTTGACGACAAGCAAACCAAGTTCGCCAAAGTTCATCTGTTCGATGTCGTAGTCCTTGACCTTGAACGCATTGAAGTTGTGTCGTGCTACCTCATAGAGCAGCATGTTGCCATTGATGCTGTCCATGGGATAGAGCAGGATGAATACTTGCGGCTTGTCGTTATCCTCGGCAAACGGGGTGAACGTGCGCTCCAGCGCCTGGGGCGTGGTATCGTTGCCCAGGCGGGTAGTCCACAGCATGCCGCGCATGTTGCTGCCGCCGCCTTCCAGACGTCTTCCCTGGTTGAGTTGCTTGACAATCTCTGAGGCCACGGGCGTGATGTCGGTCTGCGGGTAGCGTTGCAGCATGTCCTTGAGCGTCTCCTTGAACTTGTCATGATCCTTCTCGGTGAGGTAGCTCAGCGCGTCGATGAACATGAACTTGGGCATGATCTTGGATAGCGGGTACTTGCGCATCATCTCGGCATAGGCCTCATGCACCGCGCTATGGTTATTGGCCAGGTAGTTGGCATAGGCGGCCTCATACATGTTCTCCTGGTCGCGGTTCATGTTCTTGAGGTTATCCAGATAGTTGGGATCCAGCATCGCCTGCCCGTATTTGGAGTCGGGGAAGTGCGTGAGGATGCTGTCGCGGTAGGGTTCGGCATCAACCTCCTGGCCGTTGCGCATGTACATCATGTACATATTATAGTATACGTCCAAGCGGTAGGTGTTGTCGGGATAGTCCCTCAACAGCTGGTTGAACTCATAGGCGGCGGCATCATAGTCCTCCATCTTGTCCTTGAGGATGATACCCATGTTGTACAGACCCTCTTGGATAATCTCGTGGGCCGCTGCGATTTCTTCCTCGGTTTTGGGAATCTGCTTGAGGTAGTATTCCTCATAGTGGGGATCCTCGGCCCGCTTCAGGGCTTCGATATCCACCTTGACGGTGTCTCCGTTCTCGTTGACGATGACACTGTCGGCCAGTGCCATAAGGGCACTGTCGGCCTCCTCGTCATTGAACGAGAAGGTCGTCTTGTTGCGGCGGCGCCAGTTGTCCTCGAGCTTGCGGCTGCCCCATTGCTTCTGGAACTGCGTCTTTCCGGCATTCTTGGTCGAAGTGTTGTAGAAGTACCAGGAATCGTCGGTGTTTATGTTGTAAGAGGCTGGGTCGTTCTTGTTGTCCTTGAGCTGGCTGCCGCGCGCATTCTGCTGGGCCAGATATTCCTCGCGGGCGGCTTCCTCTGCCTCCTCTTTCTCTTTCTTCTTCAGATCCTCGATAATCTTGGCGATGACGGCCTTCTGCTGCTCGGGTGTCATGGCGGCCAGTTCCAGCAGCGAGTCCTGCAGGACCACATTCTGGGAATAGACGGCCAACTCATCAAGCACATCGCTGCGCTTCTTGAGCATCTTATAGTTGGGATAGTCCTCGTTGACCAGTGGGATAGCCTCGGCATAACAGGGCTGGGCGTCGTCATACTGGCGACGGGCGAAGTAGATGCCGCCCAGGGTGAGCTGGCTGATGGCTTTATCCACACCATTGCGGGTACTTTTCTCGGCGGCGAGCCTATAGTTCTCGATGGCACTGAGTGTGTCACCGTGCGTGAGGTAGAGGTTGCCGATGGCGTAGTAGATCTGGTCAAGGTATTCCTTGTTGCGGTCATATCGCGTCATGCGCTTGAGGGCCTTGACCTCGCTGGCGATGTTTGCTCCCTCATAGACTGCACTCTGCTTGATGCGGGCGTTGAACTTGGTGCGGTAGGTCGAACCGCTACTGCTGCCAGCCTGTTTATAGGCCAGATAGGCATTGCGCTTGTCGCCCACGTCCTCATAGAGCTGGCCGAGCAGGAAACTCATGCGCACCTTCTCATTGCCCTTGAAGCCCTTGACGGCCTGTGCCAGATAGGGAATAGCCTCCTCGGGCTGTTGATTCTTGATATAATAGTCGGCAAAGGCAGCGTTGGCCAGCGCGCGGACACGCTTGTTGGTGATTTCGTCCATGTGGACGTGGGTCAAGACGTTGTCGGCTTCGGCGGTCCATCCCAGAGCGCAGTAACACAGGGCCTCGCGCACCTGGCACTCCTGGCAGAGGTCCTTCTTCCAGGTGAAGTGGCGGGTGATGTAGCGGAAGGTCGCTGCGGCATCCAGGAAGTCGCCCTTCATGTACTGCGACTTAGCAAGCAGGTACCAGGCGTTGTGCAGGTAGGGGTTGTACTCGTCGCGTGACATCCACTCCTGGTACTTGGGATCACGGCCCTTACCACCCTTGCGCTTGGGCTTCTTCTTGATGGAGTGGAGGGTGATGGCCTTCTCCATCTTCTCTATCGTGCGGTCAAAGCTGCCGCCAGGCTGTGGAGCCTTGGGATTGGCGCGCGCTTCGGCAGGGTGCATATAGAGGTGCTGCGAGTAGTCGTCCTGGTACTCGTTGAGCATGGCCTTCTCCTGCTCGTCATAGTTGGTCTTGCCGTTGTAGTAGACGTTATACTTGGTGGTAAACGATTGCCAGAAACGAGACCTGGCGGTGTTGGTCTTGTTGCTGCATGCTGCAAGCGCGACCACCATCGCTATAATGAAAACCGGTATGAAACGTCTGGTTCTGTTCAAATTCCGTAGATAGATAGGTTTGTAAGTACTATATAAACGAGGTGAAGTGGGATTTATTGCCTACGGCATGCGTTGTTCGGCTGCAAGTTGCATGAATTCCTGTCTGATGGCGGCTGGCATCACCAGGCCTCGATGCTTGATGCTTTGTCCCCAACCCAGCAAGTCAGCGGGTTGCAAGGTATAGAGCACGTCGCGCCATTGTTCCTCCTCGTCGGGAGTGTAACCGTTCTCGTCGCGGCCGATAAACGCGTCCAGCTCCTCGTCCTCGTAGTAGGTGATTTCCTTCTTGCATTCCCCGGCAAGGATCTGCTCGCTGGGGCAGATCGACCTGATGCCGCAGGATTCGTCGGCACAGCCCTGCCTAGGTGTGTCGGTTTGGGCATTTTGGTCGGTTTCATCGACAGTTCCGCCCTCATTCTTGTGGTAAAACAATCGGTCGATGAGCCACACGATAGCCCCTCCCGCCACAAGTATCGCCAGTAGTATTAAAGCCGGTTTCATCGAGTAGAATTGAGTCTTTTTTTCGGGCTCCAAAAATACAAAATATTTCTGATATAAGCCCTCATGTCGAGCCATTATTGACTGCGATGAGGCCTTTGGACGATTTTTGGTTGTGGCCGGTTTGGAAGTGTTGAGTCTTGGAAAACTGGGACGTGAAACGGGTAATACAGTTAATTATTGTTAAATAATATAAATAATTCTATGGTTTTAGAGCGCTTAATCACATTAAATATTGCGTGAATGCGGGAAAATGAGTACTTTTGCGCCAGCATTCGTGAGAGGGGGCAGTGGGCTTCCTCGTTTTTATTATAATTTATTTGAACCGATGATAGACAAGACGGCGCTTGAACAAGTGATTAATGAGGCTCTCGAGGGCACCAAGTTGTATCTCGTGACCCTCAAGGTGAGCAAGGACAATGTGATTGACGTGGCTCTGGACAGCGATGAGGATATCACCATCGACGACTGCGTGGCAGTGAACGACGCAGTGCTTGCCGCGTTTGACCGCGACCAGGAGGATTACGAGTTGACCGTGGGCTCCTATGGCATCACCTCCCCCTTGCTTCTTCCCCGTCAGTACACCAAGAACATCGGCTACGAGGTTGAGGTCCTGACCGGCGACGGCCGCAAGCTCAAGGGAGTCATTGCCGATGCCGATGACGAGGGCTTCACCTTGACCATGACCGTCAAGAAGAAACTCGAGGGCAAGAAGCGCCCCGAGATGGTCGAGGAGCAGCAGCGGTTCAACTACAGTGACATTAAACAAACAAAGAATATCATCAAAATTTAGTTCTCAGCCACCAGTTGTCAATTGACAGCGGCATCCGCTCACATCATCTGAAAACTGAAAAACTGAAAACTGAAAACTGAAGTAAAATTATGGCTAAAAGAGAAGAAGCGGTCAACATGACCGAGCAGTTTGCCGAGTTTAAAGAACTCAAGGACATTGACAAGACGACACTCATCAGCGTGCTGGAGGAGTCCTTCCGCAGCGTGCTGTCCAAGATGTTCGGCAATGACGATAACTTTGATGTGATCGTCAATCCCGATAAAGGAGACTGTGAGATTTATCAGAACCTGGAAGTCGTGAGCGACGGTGAGGTGGAGAACCCCAACAAGCAGATCTCGCTGAGCGACGCACAGGCCGATGATGACCCTGACTGTGAGGTGGGTGAGGAGCATACCCGCAAGATTGATTTTGCCAAGTTTGGACGTCGTGCCATCCTGAACTTGCGCCAGACATTAGCCAGCAAGATCCTTGACCTGCAGAAGAGTGCCATCTACACCAAGTTCAAGGCCCTCGAGGGACAGCTCGTTGCAGGCGAGGTGTACCAGGTGTGGAAGCGTGAGGTGCTCCTGCTCGATGATGAGAAGAATGAGCTCCTCTTGCCCAAGGAGGAACAGATTCCCACGGATATCTACCGCAAGGGCGATGTCGTGCGTGCTGTCATCGAGAGGGTTGACGAGAACAACAATAACCCCAAGGTGATCGTGTCCCGCACGAGCCAGAATTTCCTGCGTCGCTTGTTTGAGCAAGAGGTTCCCGAGATCCATGATGGCTTGATCGTGATTCGTGCCGTTGCCCGCATTCCGGGTGAGCGGGCCAAGATCGCAGTCGAGAGCTATGATGACCGCATCGATCCCGTCGGTGCCTGTGTCGGCGTTAAGGGCGCACGCATTCATGGCATCGTCCGCGAGCTGCGCAACGAGAACATCGACGTGATTAACTACACGAACAATCCGCAGTTGCTCATCCAGCGCGCTCTGAGCCCCGCCAAGATCTCCTCCATCCGCCTGGATGACGTGAACAAGCATGCCGAGGTCTTCCTGCGTCCTGAGGAGGTTTCCCTGGCCATCGGTAAGGGCGGCTTGAACATCAAGCTGGCCAGCATCCTCACCGGTTACAGCATCGATGTTTACCGTGATGTTGAGACCGAGGGCGAGGAGGACATCTATCTGGACGAGTTCAAGGACGAGGTAGACGAGTGGGTAATCGAGGCTCTCAAGAATGTGGGTCTGGCCACCGCCAAGAGCGTCCTGCGCACACCGCGTGAGGAACTTATCGACAAGGCTGACCTTGAGGAAAACACCGTCGACAACCTGCTCGATATCCTCAGGGCCGAGTTTGAGGAATAATCATTTTAATTCATGGCCCTTCCTGGCAAGGAGGCCGCATTCATTATCATTCACACTCAAATAGCACAAAAAAACAAGGCTGGAAGCATAATGCCGAAGGCGAACCGATAAAAGACTATATATGGCGATAAAGATTAGTAAAGTCATTGCGGACTTAAATGTGGGTAGGCAGACAATCGAAGAGTTCCTGCACAAGAAAGGCATCGAAATCGACGCTAGCATTAACGCGCGCATCCAGGACGATGTCTATGAAATGCTTGTCAAGGAGTTCAAACCTGACATGGAGCTCAAGAGCAAGTCGGACCACATGGCCAATGAGCGGCAGAAGGAGAAGGCAAAGCACAATGCCGCCAAGGTCGAGTCGCGTGAGATCAAAACAGTCGTGCCAGGCCAGAAGCCCAAGATACTGGGCAAGATAGACCTGGACAACCCCGGTAAGCCCAAAGCCGCTGCCAAGCCCGAACCCGCTCCGGCTCCCGCACCTGCGCCCGAGCCCAAGCCCGTTGTCGAGCAACCTGTCGAGAAGAAGCCCGAGCCTCAACCTGTTGAGGAGACGCCTGCAGCCAAGCCTGAGGTTCAGGCCGCCGAGGTGAAGCCCGTTGAGGAAGCGAAACCTGCTCCCGAGGTAAAGGCTGAGCCCGTCCGGAAGCAGCCCGAGACCCCGGCCCCCGTTCAGGAAGAGCCCGCTGCCAAGGCTGATGACGATATCTACAAGCCCGTCTCGCAGACTGTCGCCGGCCCGCAGCTCAAGGTCATTGGCAAGGTGGACCTGAACTCGCTCAACCAGCAGACCCGCCCGCGCAAGAAGAGCAAGGAGGAGAAGCGCAACGAGCGCATCGCCAAGGCTCAAGCCGAGGGGGCTGGTAAGAAAAAGCGCAAGCGCATCGGCAAGGAGAAGGTCGATATCGAGAGCGCCGGCAACCAGGCTCCCTCACAGTCCGCTAAGGGCCGTGGCGGCAAGGATGACCAGGGCAGCAAGCGCAACAAGGACAAGAAGAACCGTCGTCCACTGCGTCCCGAGGTCAGCGAGGAAGATGTTCAGCGCCAGATGAAGGAGACGCTGGCACGCCTCACCGCCAAGACCAGCAAGAAGGCTGCCAACCGTCGCCGTGAGAAGCGCGAGGAAGCCCGTGAGGAGGCACGCGAGGAGGCTGCACTGGCAGCAGCCCAGAGCAAGATTCTGAAGCTCACCGAGTTTGTGACGGCCAATGACTTGGCCATCATGATGAATGTACCCATCAACAAGGTTATCGCCACTTGTATGAGCCTGGGTGTGATGGTGAGCATCAATCAGCGCCTGGATGCCGAGACAATCAATATCGTTGCCGACGAGTTCGGCTTCAAGACCGAATATACCAGTGCCGAGGTTGCCGAGGCCATCAGCGAGGAAGAGGATGATCCCGCCGACCTCGTTCAGCGCCCGCCTGTTGTCACCGTGATGGGTCACGTTGACCATGGTAAGACCTCGTTGCTGGACTACATCCGCAACTCCAACGTGATTGCCGGTGAGGCCGGTGGTATCACCCAGCACATCGGTGCCTATAACGTGAAGCTGCCCAACGATCGTCGCATCACCTTCCTGGATACTCCTGGTCACGAGGCTTTCACCGCCATGCGTGCCCGTGGTGCCAAGGTGACCGACATCGTTATCGTGATCGTTGCGGCCGACGATAGTGTCATGCCGCAGACCGTCGAGGCGTTGAACCACGCTTCGGCTGCTGGTGTGCCCATTATCTTTGCCATCAACAAGATTGATAAACCTGGCGCTAACCCCGAGAAGATTAAGGAAGAGCTTGCCAATATGAACTACCTCGTCGAGGACTGGGGTGGCAAGTATCAGAGCCAGGACATCTCGGCCAAGAAGGGTATCGGTGTCGAGGAACTGATGGAGAAGGTGCTCCTCGAGGCCGATATGCTCGACCTCAAGGCTAATCCCAACCGCAAGGCTACCGGTTCGATCATCGAGTCGTCACTCGACAAGGGACGTGGCTACATCGCCACCGTGCTGGTGGACAATGGCACGCTCCATGTGGGTGACATCGTGCTTGCGGGTACACACTATGGCAAGGTCAAGGCCATGTTCAACGAGCGTAACGTGCGCATCACCGAGAGCGGCCCATCGACCCCGGCCTTGATTCTGGGTCTGGACGGTGCTCCCACCGCTGGTGACAAGTTCAACGTGATGGATACCGACCAGGAGGCACGTCAGATTGCCAACAAGCGCGAGCAGCTGCAGCGTGAGCTGAGCCGCCGCACCCAGACGCGCGTCAGTCTGGAGGACATCGGCCGTCGCCGCGCCTTGGGTGAGTTCCATGAACTCAACATCATCGTCAAGGGTGACGTGGACGGTTCGATCGAGGCCTTGAGCGACTCGCTCATTAAGCTCTCTACCCCCGAGGTGCAGGTCAACGTGATCCACAAGGCCGTGGGTGCCATTACCGAGAGCGATGTGACCCTGGCCGCAGCCAGCGATGCCTATATCGTGGGCTTCCAGGTGCGTCCGTCGGCATCGGCCAAGCGAGCTGCCGAGCAAGAGGGTGTTGACATCCGCCTCTACTCTATCATCTATGATGCCATTGAGGAGGTTAAGAGCGCTATGGAGGGCATGTTGCAACCCGACATCAAGGAGGAAGTCACCGGCAGTGCCGAGGTGCGTCAGGTTTACCACATCAGCAAGGTGGGTACAATCGCTGGTGCCATGGTGGTCGAGGGCAAGATCAAGCGCGGCAGCAAGGTGCGTGTCATCCGCGATGGTATCGTGATCCACACGGGCGAGCTCGCATCGCTCAAGCGCTTCAAGGACGACGCCAAGGAGGTTACCAGCGGTTATGACTGCGGCTTGAGCCTCAAGTCCTACAATGACCTGCAGGAGATGGACATCATCGAGGCCTTTGAGGAAATCGAGGTTCACAAGACATTGTAACAATGAACTATTACCTGAATATAGGTAGCAATATGGGCGACCGGCGCGATAACCTCAATCGCGCCGTCGTTGCTTTAGTGGCAGGAACAAGCGGTTGTGCCCTCTCGACCGTGGTCGAGAGTGAACCCTGGGGATTCCAGAGCGAGCACCGCTTCATGAACATCGGCATGTGGGTCGTCAGCGATATGTGTCCTGACGTGATGCTCGACCACATTCATGACATCGAGCACAGGCTGGGCAGTGCCTCTCACCGCGATGCGAAGGGCGGTTACATCGACCGTCTCGTGGACATCGACATCGTGGCCATCGACGACCTTGTCATCGACACACCCACCTTGCAGGTGCCTCATCCTCATCTGTCCGAACGGGAGTTTTTCCTGAAACCCATGATACAGCTGGCACCAGCCTGGCGGCATCCGCTCACAGGCCTCACAGCGTCTCAGATGCTGGAGGAGTTAAACAGAAGTCCAAAATAATATCATTACTGTCCGGGGAAAAAACGCAAAGGATCCATAAACACCTTGAAAACAATATCGTACAGGTGGTTTCGTGTAAAGGGGCTTGCTCTGAAGCCCGTTAGGGCTGGCCAGGGCATAGGCAGGCGGTGGAGTGAGGCGAAGCCGAACGGAACCCCTGCATCGTGTCAACCCCGACCAATATTT
>JAFTEU010000177.1 GCA_017453505.1 Muribaculaceae bacterium | reverse complement strand
GATTTTACTTGTTTTGTTTGCAGCACTAAGATAAGTGAAAAATCTGACATGGCAAAATCCTGGGCAACTTTTTGTTGCTCAGGATATTATAGAGACAGTTGAATTAAAGTGCTGCGGAATTTAGGGATAATTCTTCTCCTTTCACTTTTCCGCGCCTTTCACGCGTGCGTGTGTTCTCCACCATTTCCGTTCATTCCACATGTGCGTGTGGTTGTTGAGGTGGAAACCACGCGTGCATGTGTAAAGAGTGAAAAAGTGAAAAAAGTGGGACATAAGAACCGTCCCCGTGTCCCACTTTCCTGTGGAAACCACGCGTGCATGTGTAAAGAGTGAAAAAGTGAAAAAAGTGGGACATAAGAACCGTCCCCGTGTCCCAAACGCATGCGGTGTCTTCGGCGCTTTTGTCGGACAGTGATATTAAAAAAATGCAGTTGCTTGTGCTGCGAGAGGAAAAATGCTGTAACTTTGCAATTTTGAACAAGGAGTGAAATCAGATGATGAGAAAATTGAGAAAAGTGTTGATGCTTGCGGTGATAGCGCTTCTATTGGGCGCTTGCAGCCGGGGCCATGATACCGCTCCTGTCGTTGAGCGGGTCAATGACGTGTATGCCTCGGTGTTTGAGCACTATGAGTTTGCGCTGCAGGACAGTGTGGATGGCACCGCCTCGCCGCTAGATGCCCTGGACTCGATGTATTGCACGGCCGACTGGAATGCCCTCCTGGCAAGAGTCAAGTATCAGGACTCTAGGCTGGGCGAGGGCGTGATGGGCTTCATGGATGCTGATTACTGGGTCATGGGCCAGGACTGGCAGTATCTCGCATTGAGCGACGTAAAGGTCACCTCGATGACCGACACGACGGCTACTGTCGAACTGAATCTGCACAATTGCGGCCAAGTAATACCCGTGCGGTTGGAGATGCTGCTAGAAGCTGATGAGTGGAGAATTGACAATTTCATTGATGTCAAGAACGATTTTGACTGGAAAGTCATCATGAAGGAATACGTTGATTGAGGTAAGTTAGAGATTATATAGATGAAGAAGATATTGTTGACCATGGTGGCTGCGGCCATGTGCTGCGGCATGATGATGGGGGCTCCGGCTAAGCCCGACCCTTTCACCCACGTCCAGAGCGACGGCTCACGGGTGACGCTGGTGATGAAGGGTGGCAAGTTTGACCACAGCCTGATGACGCTCGACGGTCTGGCCGTTGCCCAGAACGCTAATGGCGATTATTGCTACACCGCCGGCGGGTCGCTCAGTGATGTCGTGGCCCATGAGCAGGGCTCCCGCGGCATCGAGGAGCAGGCTTTTATCGCGGCTTACCGCAGCCAGATGACCCTTGGCGCAAATGCAAGGCACCGTTCCCCCCGCAGGGAGGGCGAGAACGACAATCCGCAGGTGCCCACGCTGGGATCCCCGCGCATCCCCGTTATCCTGGTCAATTACACCGATGTCCACTTCCTGGACGAGGATCCCGTGGCCACCTTCCAGAACCAGTTCAACCTGATGGACAAGAGCAGCCTGCATTATTTCCAGGCGCAGTCGCGCGGGCAGTTCTCGCCGCAGTTCGACATCCTGGGTCCCGTGCAGCTGGCCGAGAACCGCGCCTACTACGGTACCAACGTCCGCGGCTATGATGCCTGGCTGGGCACGATGATCATCGAGGCCTGCGAGGGCATGGACGAGTCGGTGGACTATAGCGACTATGACAACGATGGCGACGGTGTGGTCGATGTCGTTGTCGTGCTCTATCCCGGCGTGGGCGAGGCACAGGCCTGGCGCACGGTTCCTGAGTCGGTCTGGCCATGCCAGTGGGACATGAACGAGTGCTACGACTGGGGCTACAGTCCCAAGGGGGCATTCCCGCTGGATGGCGTGATCATCAACAAGTTTGCCGTGTTCAATGAGCTGGAGGGCAACAGCAACTACAGCACCACGATTGACGGCATCGGCACCTTCTGCCACGAGTTCGGGCACTGCCTGGGCCTGCCTGATTTCTATCCCACGAACAACGGCAACGCCTACGGCATGAGCAGCTGGGACATCATGGACTACGGCTGCTACCTGGACAATGCCCACACACCTGCGGGCTACACCTCCTATGAGCGCCACTTCATGGGCTGGATGGACCTTACCGACCCAGTCGAGAACACCCAGTACACGCTGGCTCCTCTGGGCAGCGATGGCGGTAATGCCGTCAAGGTGACCAACGATGCCAACCCCGACGAGTACTATCTGCTGGAATACCGCACCCGCACGGACTGGGATGCCTATCTGCCAGGCGAGGGCATCCTTGTGATCCATGTGGACTATGACAAGGACATCTGGGATGCCAACTCCCCCAATAATATCTCCAGTCACCAGCGCATGACCATCATCCCTGCCGATAACATCCTGTCTGGCGGCACCAATCAGACCGACACATGGCCCAGGGGCGGGCTGGACTCGCTGACCAACAACTCGGTGCCCGCCGCTACAGTCTATGCCGGCGGCTACATGAACAAGCCCATTACCGAGATGACAGTCAGCCCAGAGGAGGGCAAGGCCAGCTTCTGGTACATGAAGGGGCCCAGACAGGGCGACGTGAACCGTGACGACGAGGTGAATATCGCCGACATCAATGCGCTGATAGATGCCATCTTGACGGGCGAGGTGAACACGCGGTGCGACGTGAACCGTGACCAGGAGGTGACCCTGGCCGATATCAATGCGCTTATCGACTTGATACTCAATAGCTAATAAAAACCTAATAAGGACTAACTAGACTCAAATAACCAAAATGAGAGTACCACATAATATCTGGATAGCGCTGTTGCCTTGCCTGGTAGTGGCCTTGAACTTGAATGCTGCCCCTGTTGACCTGGAAATGGCTCAGTCCACGGCCAATAGCTTCATGCTGTCGCGGCTGTCCCAACGGGTCAATGCCCACGGCACGCCGTCATTGTGCCTGGCCCATGCCGAGCGGTCGCTGGTGAGCCCGGCTTCGGCCGACTACTATGTGTTCAATGCCGATGATGGCAGCGCCTTTGTCATCATTGCCGGTGATGACCGCGCCACGGATGTTCTGGCCTACGGAGAAGGCACCCTAGACGTGTCAGACCTGCCCTGCAACCTGCAATGGATGCTGGGTTCCTATCGGGAACAGATGGAATACCTGCATGCCCATCCATCCGAGAGGGTCCAGAGCGCCGCGCCCTATAACGATGTGACGATTCCGCCGATGGTGACCAGCAACTGGAACCAGCGGGCTCCCTATAACAACCGCTGCCCTGAAGTGGACGGTGAACGCTCGGTGACGGGCTGCATCGCGACAGCGATGGCCCAGGTGATGTACTACTGGCGGTATCCCGAGCGGGCACCCTCGCTCAACGGGTACACCACCGACAGCCACCACATCTGGATGCATCCCTTGCCCTCCACGTCGCTGGACTGGGATCAAATGCTGGATGTGTATGCTAGTGGTGCCTATACCGATGAACAGGGTGATGCCGTCGCCGTGCTGATGTTGTATTGCGGGCAGTCCAGTCAGATGGATTACAGCCCTGACGGCAGCGGCACCTATGTGCGCAACCAGCTGCAAGGCATGCGCGCCTTCGGCTACAGTAACGATATGTCGATGCTCAATAAGTCCAACTATGACATCGAGGACTGGGATGCGATGATGCTTGATGACCTCAAGTGGGGCCGCCCCATTCTCTACTCTGGTGCCGACGGTCTGGCGGGCGGTCACGCCTTTGTGCTCGACGGCTATTACGAGGGCAAGTACCACATCAACTGGGGATGGGGCGGAACCGGTGACGGCTATTTCGCTCTGGATGCTTTTAACGTGCGTGGCTATGCTTTCAATACCCAACAGCAGATGCTGCATCGCGTCCATCCTCCCACGGCTGAGGCCGAGGACGGCTACGACTTTGAGCAGGGCGGCATCTATTATATGTATAACTGGGATGCCACGGGTCTGCTCGTGACTTATAAGGACACCCGCTACGCCTGCTATGCCGGCGAGGTGACTATTCCTGCCCAGGTGACCCATGCCGGCGAGACGTTGCCTGTCGTTGGTATCGGGAAAAGTGCCTTCAGGGGCAGCACCACGTTGACCCGTGTGACGATTCCCCCGACGGTCAAGACGATCGAGGACTATGCTTTCAATGGCTGTGTCGATCTACAGGAGGTGGAAATCCCCCAGGGTGTGACCACAATCGGCTCCAAGTCCTTTGCCTATTGCTATCACATGACCCGCGTGCTCCTGCCTGCGGGCCTCAAGTCGATCAAGGGCGGCGCGTTTACCGATTGTAACAGCCTCGAGCGCGTCGAGCCTGCCTCGCTGGACTCATGGTTGGAGCTCCCCTTCAGCGACGAACTGTCTAACCCCTTGAGCTGTGCCCATCATCTCTATATCGATGGCAATGAGGTCACTGAACTCCACTTGAGCGCTTCCCAAGTGGATGCTGTCGGGCCCTATGCCTTTGCTGGATGTACCGGGCTGACCCGCGTGCATCTGGATGGTGTGCCGACTGTGGACAGAGCCGCCTTCAAGGGTTGCTCGGCCATCACCCAGTTGACCCTTGCCGAGGGTCTTGAGACCATGGGGAGTGAGGCTCTGGCTGGCTGCACCTCGCTCACGGCGGTGGAAATCCCATCCACGATGTCGCGTCTGGAGAACTCGCTGTTTGCTTCTTGCTCGGGGCTCAAGTCGGTGACGATTCCCACTAGCGTCGAGTCGATCGGCAACGGCACCTTCAATGGCTGCACGTCGCTGGCCCAGGTGACACTGCCCGAACGCTTGACAGCTATCGGCAGCAATGCCTTCAACGGCTGCACGTCGCTCCAGACACTGCCTTTGCCCGCCGCATTGGTCTCAATAGGGGCCAGTGCCTTTGCTGGCTGCACCAGGTTAGAAACGGTGGTGCTGCCTCCAGCCTTGACCTCGATGGGTGAGCAGGCCTATGAAGGTTGCTCCTCCTTGAGGACGCTGGCGCTCACCGGCACTCTCAGCAAGATTCCAGGACAGGCCTTCGCGCAGTGTAGCGCTCTGACGGCTGTAACGATCCCCGACGGGATTGTTGAGGTGGGTGTGAATGCATTCTACAAGTGCATCTACTTGAACACCATTACAATGGGCAAGGACGTGGCATTGCTCGAGTCGGGAGCCTTTGACAACAATCCTCGTGTCAAGACTATCATCTGCCGTGCGATGACGCCTCCACTGATGGAGCATACCAACACCTACATGCGCAGCGTCTATAAAAATGCGACCCTGTATGTCCCTGCCGCCTCGGTGGATGCCTACAAGCACACCGGTATCTGGTCGTGGTTCTTAAACATTGCAGGCTTGCCTGACCCGACATCGGGCGACGTGAACGGCGATGGCGAGGTCAATATCGCCGATGTCAACACCTTGGTCGCAGCCATCATTCAGGGCCGCCCCTCGGCCCGTGATATGGATGTGAACGGTGACGGTGAGGTGAATATCTCGGACGTTAATGCCCTTATTGATTACATTCGCTCGAACTGAACTCATCAGTGAGGCAGTTGGCTGATAGAAGTCGCCGACTTGTCAGATAGTCTGTCAAATTGTGCGGAAAATGATTTGCCGCTCAATGAATTTGCCGTAATTTTGTGCCGTTAATCCGTGATGCAGCGATGTGTCATGGCTGTAGCTACCATTACCTGATAGAATACTCTGTTTTATTCATCAATAAATTTTAACCATTCATGAAAATCGTGAACTACTTGAAATCATTGGTGTTCATCGCAATGGCCATGTCAATGGCAACGATGACCGCAGCCAATGTGGATAGCCGTGCTGCTCAGGCCCGTGCTGTCCAGTTCCTGAACAGCCAGCCCGGTACGAGGTTTATGGCTTCAAGCTCCAACCTGAAGCTGACCCATGCCGAGCAGTCGTCGGTTGACACTAGAGCCAACGACTTCTATGTATTCAACTATGACGGTGGCGGCTATGTCATCGTTGCCGGTGATGACCGTGCCGAGGAAATCTTGGGCTACGGCAGTGGCACACTTGACATGAATACCATCCCTTGCAACATGCGCTGGTGGCTGGACCAGTACAAGGAGCAGATGGAATTCTTGTTCAAGAATCCCAAACTCGAAGTGCGCAGGCTGAGTGACGACGCGTCGGTGATGCTGCGTGCCGCTACAACTGTCGCTCCCTTGTTGACTTGCACCTGGGATCAGGATGCTCCCTTCTGGAACCAGTGCCCCACCTACAGGAACCAGAATTGCTACACGGGCTGTGTCGCCACCGCAATGGCCCAGGTGATGTACTACTGGAAGTATCCCAATACATTGCCAGCACTGCCGGCCTACACGACCAGCTCCTATCGGATCTCGGTCGCTGCATTGTCAGGCACTACGCTCGACTGGAACAACATGAAGGACAGCTACACCAGCAGTTACACCACAGCCCAGGGGACGGCTGTGGCCACGCTGATGCGTTATTGTGGTCAGTCCTGCGACATGGATTACGGCCCCGATGGCAGCGGCGCTTACTCTGACGACCAGCTGGAGGGCATGAAGCTGTTTGGCTACAACTCGGGCGCTACCTATATCAGGAGGGCTTCTTATAGCGATTCACAGTGGGTCGCCATGATGCTCGAAGACCTGCAGGCAGGCCGCCCCATCCTCTACGGCGGTGATGATGGCACCTACGGCCACGCCTTTGTCGTTGACGGCTATAATGGCAGCAAGTTCCACGTCAACTGGGGCTGGAGTGGCAGCGATAACGACTACTATGCCATCAGCTCGTTCATGATTAGTAGTGATTATGACTTCCGCCAGAATCAGGACATGCTTTATCAGGTCTATCCCGAGGGCAGCCTGATTGAAACCTATGCTCCCGTGATGGCACAGGCCAGCAACGTGGGCACAACCTCTTTCAAGGCCAGCTGGACCGACGAGACCCCAAGCGAGAACGTCGAGGACTACACCCTGTATGTGCAGCAGTGCGACCCCGCCGCTGCCACCTTGCTGAGTGAGACCTTTGGCGGCGTGACCGTTGAGAATGACGGCACTGCCAACATCGCAACCACGGTGAACAACTATACCGACAATCAGGGCTGGACCGCTACCTATATTTATCAGGGTGCCGGCGGCACGATGAGACTGGGTAACGGCAACAATGCCGGTTCATTGACGACTCCCGCGCTTGACCTGAGTGCCTGTGGTGGAACTATCACTGTGAAGTTTAATGCCAGGTATTATAGCAGCGATGCCAGCTCGGTAGTCGTTTCATGTGGCAATGTGTCGCAGACTGTTGCCCTGACCGCAAACGCCGCCGACTATACCGTTGAGCTCAATGGCGTTACAGCTGCCGCAGGGCAGAATGTGACGTTTGCCTGCACGGCCAAGAAGAAACGCTTCTATATCGACAATATCGAGATTATCGCCGGTGGCTCGGTACAGGGAGACCCCATTGTGATCACTGGTATCACGGCAAAGAACTATACCGTTACCGGCTTGAGCGAGGGCGCTAGCTACAGGTTCTATGTCGAGGCCAACTACACCGACGGCTCCAAGAAGCAGTCCAATGTAGAGACTGTTACCCTGGACGGAACGCTTGCTCCCACTCCCGAGCTGATCGTTGATCCCGAGACGCTGACGATTACCACTAACGCTGGTGAAACCGCCACCGCTACATTTGACGTGATGGGTGCCGACCTCACTGGCAATGTGATCCTGACGCTCAATGACGCAAACGGTGTTTACACGATCAATCCCGCCACCATCAGCATCGCTGATGCCCAGGAGGGCGCAACCGTGACCGTTACCTATGCTCCCACCGCCACAGGCAGCCACGAGGCCACCATTACCGTGGCCAGTGAGGGTGCCGAGAGTGCTACCGTTACCGTCAGCGGAACTGCCACCATGCAGACCTCCGCTCCCGTGATGGCTCAGGCCACCAACGTGGGCACTACCTCCTTTACCGCCACCTGGACCGACGCTACTGCGGCCCAGAACGTGAAGGACTACACCCTGTATGTCAACAAGGTTGGCGCTATGGGCGAAGCCCTGCTGACCGAGACCTTTGCCGGCGTGAATGTTGCGAACCAGGACGGTACCGCCGACCGTGGCACCAGCATGGACAACTATTGTGACAATGCAGGTTGGACCGGTTATGCCGCCTATGAGGCAGTGAGCGGCGGTTTCAAGCTGGGCAGTGGCTCCAAGCTGGGTTATATTACCACTCCTGCCCTGGCCGCAAACAATGGCACTCTCGTGGTGGCCTTCAATGCCAACTCCTTTGTCGGCACGACCGGCAAGTCGGATGAGAGTTCTATCGTCGTGTCATGCGGCGAGGTGAGCCAGACCATCGCCCTGGCCGATAATGCTACCGACTATACCGTCACCCTCACTGGCGTGCCCGTTGAGGCTGGCCAGAAGGTGACCCTGTCGTGCACGGCAGCGGGCAAGCGCGCCTATGTACACAATGTGACCATCTACAATGGTGGAAACGCTTCGTTCAACGCCAGCGAGAGCGGTGATGCCAACAGCCGCGTCATTACAGGTATCACCGACAAGACCTACACCGTCGAGAACCTGACCGCTGGTGCAACCTACACCTTCTATGTTGTCGCCAACTATACCGACAATACCAATGCCAAGTCTAATGTGGAGCAGGTAACCCTGACCGAGGCCATCACTGCCGAGCTGATCGTTGATCCCGAGACGCTGACGATGACCACTGGCATCGGTGAGACCGTTACGGCTACGTTTGATGTGCTTGGCACCAACCTGACGGGCAACGTGACCCTCACGCTGAACGACGAGAACGGCGTTTACAGCATCGGTACCGAGGCTATCAGCATTGCTGATGCCGAGGAGGGCGTAACCGTGACCGTTACCTATGCTCCCGTCACCACAGGCGAGCACACTGCAACGATTACCGTGAGCACTCCAGGTGCCGAGGATGTGACCGTTACCATCAACGGCACCTCCTCAATGGATACCCTCGCTCCCGAGATGCAACCCGCAGGCGAGGAGTATGTGACCAGCAGCTCCTTCCGTGCCGACTGGCTTGACATCACTCCCGCGCAGTACATCAAGGACTACACCCTCTATGTCAACATCAAGCAGGAGCAGCCCGCAGGCCTGTTGCTTGACGAGACCTTCTACAGCGAGGATGTTCCCAGCAGCGACAGCAACCGTGACCTGGGCACCAACAACGAACTCGATGAGAACTGCGACAATGCAGGCTGGACCGGTGTAGCCGTTTATCTGGCTGCTGGTGGCGGCATGAAGCTGGGTAGCGGTTCCAAGGCAGGTTATCTGACCACTCCTGCCCTTGACTTGACGGGCAGCAATGGCGTTGTTACCGTGAAGTTCAATGCCAGGAGCTATGGCAGCGACGGCAGCTCGGTTATCGTGTCGTGTGGCGAGGTGAGCGAGACCGTTGAACTGACCACCGAGGATGCCGATTACACTGTTGTGCTCAGCGGAGTGGACGCAACCGAAGGCCAAACCATCACACTGAGCTGCACGGCCGTGAAGAAGCGCTTCTATCTCAACAGCGTTCAGGTTTACAGTGGTGAGATGAACCAGCTCAAGGCCGTCAGCGAGACCGGTGACGAGAACAGCCGTATGATTACCGGCATCACCGAGCAGTACTATGTTGTCGAGAACTTGACCGCAGGTGCCACCTACACCTATTATGTCGAGGCCAACTACATCGACGGCACCAAGGCGGCCAGCAATGTCGAGACCGTCACCCTGCTTGATGAGCAGGGACACGGTTATGAGCTGGGCGATGTTAACCACGATGGCAAGGTGAGCATCGACGATGTGACTGCCTTGATCGACTATCTGCTGGGCACCGGTGACGTTTGCCCGATTTGTGCCGATGTTGATGTTAACGGTAAGATATCGATTGATGATGTGACCACCCTTATTGACATGCTGTTGGGTAAATAACCCATCTGGCTGAATATTCAACCCGATAAATAATGAGGGCGCGCCTGCTAATTTGGCGCGCCCTCATTGTAACTGGCTTCAAGTGCAGAGATTCCCTCCTCACAACACCTTCTCTCTACTCCTCAGGTTTTAAAAGCGTTTTGACACTTTAAAACCCGAATAAATCAGTGGTCGGCTAGTTGCTCGAGCTTGGCAAGGAACGCATATCTCGCGCCCTGCAGCAGGCTGATGGCCCGCGGCACGATATCCTTGAGCTCGGGGGTGGTGTCGGCGAGGATCTCAAATGCCACCCACACGCTGGTGTCCTTCTTTCCGTCCTCGTCCTGCATGTTCATCGTGTATAGCTTCACCACCTTGATGTTGCTGTTCACGTCGTTCATTGCACGCATGATGGTGTCCTCGTTGTCCTCGGTCACCTGGAAGATGGCCGGCATCATCAGCCTGAAGTACTGCTCATCGTCCTCGTCCTTGAAGTAAAGGTAATTGTAGCCTTCAATCTTGAAGGCGATGCCGAATTCTGTCTCGTGGGGACGATAGCCTTCCTCGGCCAGGTAGTCTATCATCATTTTGTTTAGATCCATATTGCTTATAGTTTTAGTTTTTAGGAATGTCATTTGAAGCCCACGTGGGGGAGGGCATTGGTGCGGGTGATGCCTTCCATGTGGTCGCGCATCTCCTCATATTCCTTGAGCAGGTCTTTACCCACCGACGGCTTGATGCCCTCGATAGTCTTGATGAGCAGCTCCTGGGTAATGTCCTCATGGTTGAATGCGGCGATGGTGGCTGCCTCGTTGACGACATAGGCGATGTCGCTGGCGACATAACCGTCGGCCTTATCTGCAAGGGCATTGCTGTCGATTGTGCCGCAGGGACGGCCCTTGAGGTAGAGTTCGAACATCAGCCTGCGGGCTGTGTGGTCGGGCATGGGCACATAGACCTGCTTGTCGATGCGGCCTGTTCGCAGTACGGCCGGATCAATCTTGTCGGGGCGGTTGCTGGTGGCGATGACAAAGATGCCGCGCTTAGAGCAGTTGTTGAGCTGGGAGAGGAACTCGTTGACCTCGCCGGCCTGGTTGCTGCCCATGTTGTCGCCCGAACGGGTGGGCACGAAGGCATCAAACTCGTCAAAGCACAGCACCGACGGGGCATTCTCCTCGGCCTTCTTGAACAGGTCGGCGATTTTGCCTTGCGAGCCGTGAATATAGATGGAGCCCAGGTCGCTGGCCTTGACCATAATGAAGTTGAAGCCAGTCTCCTCGGCGAACTTTTCGGCAAAGAAGCTCTTGCCGCATCCCGGAGGGCCATACAGGAGCATGCCGTTGGGCGGTGTGAGCCGGTACTTCTCGGCCAGTTCCTTGTCCTTGAGGATGAGGATGACGCGCTTGCGCAGCATCTCCTTGAGGTCATCCATACCGGCGATGTCGGCAAATCCGTTGCCGCCACCACGCTTGATCTCGACATCGGCCCTGGTCTCGGTAGCAGCCTCGTCCTCAGCGCGGTCGGCGCTGCTACTGTTGCTGCCGCCGATCCAGCCCTCCTGAGCATTGTCGTCGTCATCCTGCTCGTCGGCCTCGATGCTGGAGCGGATTTCCTGTGCCATCTCACTGTTGTCACCGTAGATGAGGTCGCCCATCAGCTCGTTGACGCTCTCATAGCGGTCGGTATAGCTCAGCGACAGTCCGCAAGCTACCACGGCCTGCAGCTTCTTGTCCTTGATGTCATCAACATCGATTTCGCCTTGGGCGCTGCGCACCTTCTGCACCAGCTTAATTTTCTCCTTGCGGGTCATCCCTGGGGTGAACTCGATGTCCCAGGGTGTCTTGCCGGTGAGCATGGTGTAGAAGACTCCGGTGGCGGCGAAAATGTCGTTACGCTCGTCATACTTCCCCAGGAACGATTGGCCACTGGCATAGCGTGGATCCAGGTCGGCAGTGTCAAAGGGTGGTGTACCCATGAAGCAGGGCGAGATGTGCCCCATGTCGATGAGTTCGGCCACACCGCCCGTCTTGCTGCTGAGCATGACGTTGGTGGGGTTGATATCGTTGTGCAGGAGCACACCTGGGCTCTTGTGCAGGTAGCGCAGACCTTGCAGCATCTCGACGAAGATCTTGACGGCGGTCTTCTTGGGCAGCTTGCCCTTGCGTTGAATCAACTCGCTGAGCAGTTCGCCGCTGAAGTAGGTGGCCACCAGGTAGCGGCAGTCACCGGCCTCGTCGCTGTAGACCCCGTGATCGACGTAGCTCACGATGTTCTTGTGCTGCAACAGGCGGCAGGCGGAGACTTCGGTCACCTCGCCGTCATGGATAAGTTTTTCGGGGGTGTCCTTGAGGCGGTAAATCTTCAGGAAGTAAGGGTTGCCGCCCTCGTCCTCGACGCGGTAACTCTCGGCATAGGGGTTCTCTTTGATGAGGTAAACCACATTCCAGCGGTTGCCCACGATTTGTCCTTGCTTGAGTATCATATTGTTAGTTGATCGTTTTAATGTTTACGGTTTATCAGTTAAATGCTTGCGGTGGGCCTTGTAGTAGAAGTACCTCACCAGCAAGTGGGTGCGGTTGATGACCAGCAGGATGGCCATGCCAGCCAGGAAGGCAAGCATCAGGCGCGTCAAGATGGCATCGGCATCCACGTCGTCGCCCATAGCGGCCAGCTCCACGGGCTGCTCCACGTCGTCAAGCGACGAGAGGGTTCGCTTCCACTTGATGACTCCTTCCTCTAGATAGACCACGGCAGGGTTGCCGCGGGCAATCATCTTGAGTTCGCTGTCATCCATGTTATAGATGGGATAGCTGGCCATCGACACGTCCTGCCATTGCTCGATTTCCTCGCTTGTGGCGGGGGTGAGGCCCACGACATCGGCCTGGGCTACCAGGGCGGCATCGTTCAGCTCGTTCAGGGCAAATGAGTTGACCATGCTCACATGGGGCAGGTCGGGGAACAGCAGGAGCACTGTGCGGCGGCTGTCGGCCAGCACGTCGAGGGTCACGTCGTTGCCCTCGGTGTCCATGATGGCTATCGAGGGAGAGGCGTTGCCGTTCTGGACAATCACGCGTCCGTGCGGGCGGCGGGAATGATAGCGGGTCACATATTCCCATCCTTCCTCCTCGTCGGGCAGGCTGTCGATGGTGAACTCGTGTTGCTCACCGTTCTTGCTGTAGATGAAGATGAAGTCGTCCTCGCTGGCCTCATCGTCATCCTCGACGGTTGCAGACGCCAAGCGGGTGCCGACGGGGTAGGGACGGTAGTCGATGAGGGGCTGGACAAAGTAGCCGTAGTAAGCCACTGCCATGACCATGAGGAATGACAGGGCGACGACAACCCACTGCACTGCCGGACCATAAATGCCACGCAGCGACTTGTTGAACAGCAGCAGATAGATGATGCCCAGCAGGAGCAGCACATTCTTACCGAAGGTCGCCCAGTTGCTCAGGTGCACCGCGTCGCCAAAGCAGCCACAGTCGGGCACCGCGCCGCTGACGGCGAGCCAGAGCGTCAGCGGTGTCATCACCAGCATTACCAGCAGAGCCACCCAGGGGGCGCTGCGGCGGTAGGCTCCCACGACGATGACAATGCCCAGGACAAACTCCACTGCTGCGATGGCAACGGCTGCAAACAGGGCTGTGTCACTCCACCCGGACAGCCCCATCGCATTGAGGTAGTCGGTGATCTTGTAGCAGGAGCCCCATGGGTCAATCGCCTTGGTAAAGCCCGAGAAGACGAACACGGCTCCCACGGTGAGGCGCATCAGCATGGTCAACACTTGGCACCACCGCTCATGCTTCACTGCATTGATGACGGCACTTGCTTTCATTGAGCCTGTTCCTCGCTGTGTTTAATCAGGGCAAACACGCTGTAGTTGATCATGTCCTGGTAGTTGGCGTCGATGCCCTCGCTCACCAGTGTCTCGCCGTTGTGGTTCTCAATCTCCTTAGTGCGTTGAATCTTGGTGAGAATCAAGTCGGTATAACTCGAAATGCGCATGTCGCGCCATGCTTCGCCATAGTCGGTGTTCTTGGCGATCATCAAGGTCTTGGTCTCGGCGATGAGCTGGTCGTAGAGCTTCAGGGCTTGATCGGCGCTGATATCCACGGTGTCGCTGTAGCCCAGCTTCAACTGGATGAGGCCGATGATGCCATAGTTGATGATGCCGATGAATTCGGGCCAGATGCCTTCACCCACCTTGGTCTCACCATTGAGCTCCAGGGTGCGGATGCGCTTGGCCTTGATGAAGATCTGGTCGGTCACCGAGCGAGGCCGCAGGATGCGCCACGAGGGGCCGTAGTCCTTCATCTTGTTGATGAACAGTTCGCGGCACTGGGCAATGGCCTCGTCATATTGTTTGCTGGTATTGTGCATAGTCTCTTGATGTGATAATCTTGTATTAACCTACAAAGATAATATATAATCTGTAACACACTTCCGTTATATCCGTTTTTTTTACTTTTTTTCGCTTTTTCAATCATGCTATCAGAACAATTCATTATAGGACATTTGCAATAGAGAGGTTTTTATCCTAAATTTGCGGCATCATAGAATCTAAACACTCAACGACTATGGCAAGGATATTTCACAATTGGACCTTATTGGTGACGTTGTTCATGGCGACGTTAGCCATCCCCGTCGCTGCCCAGACCGCCGAGCCGCAGCCGGTAACGGGTGTGGTCATTTGTGCGCCCGACTGGGAGCCTGTTATAGGTGCTTCGGTCATGTTAAAGGGTACGCGCATTGGCGCAGCCACCGATTATGATGGCCGCTTCAGTCTCAAGGCACCATTGGGAAGCACGCTGGAAATAAGTTTCGTCGGAATGGAAACGACCGAGGTCAAGGTTGACGGCCTATCGCTCTACATCCTTATGATGCCACGCAAATTTTGGAACGGTTGGGTTTGTTTTGGTGGGGTTCAAGAAGGCTTGTTCGGCCACGTGTATGATCGTTTTGGCGGGTATTTATCTGGGGCAACGGTTCTGGTGTTGCCTTCTGGTAGAAGCACAACGACCGACGACAAGGGCGATTTTAACCTTATGCCTGATGCTGGTGACACCCTGCTCCGGGTTGAGCATCCTTATTATGAACCCCGCCAAGGTCAAATTGACGGCAATTGCTTTGACATTAGTCTCGACCCGTTGCTGGTCAGGGGCCAGGTCGTTGACGAGAACGGCGAGCCGATAATTGCTGCCAAAGTCAAGGTTAAAGATGGTGATGGAACCGTGATTCATACCGATCTGGACGGTTGTTTCAGTTACTGGATAGGTATCGGTCGAACCGTTGAAGTGTCCTATCCAGGCTACAAGTCTCGCGAGGTCGAGACCGATTGCTGTACCCCGATGACAATCGCCCTTGAAATCGATGGCAATGCTCCTCTCCCTGAATTCATATCCTGTCCCCAACCGACCCGCAAACCCTTATCAAAGGAAACCCCTCCAGTCAATATTCAAGATTGAGTTCATGTGATCTAATCTGTATCTTGAGAGAATTTTCATTGATTTACAAGTTTTTATTACCTTTGTGAATTCAACCAAATAATGCGATAATTATGATGAAAAAACGTGGAATTAAGTCCCTTCATCTGGCTCGGTTGCTGGCAGTGACAGCGCTCGTGACGGGCGGAGGCACAGTGCTGGCTGCATCTGTTCCGCAGGTGCAAAACGGTGCGGTGCAGGCCGCGACGGTGACGGGACAGGTGATTGACGAGAACGGCGAGCCTATGATCGGGGCGACCGTTAACGTCAAGGGCACCCATGTGGCCACTGCCACCGATTTTGACGGGCGGTTCAGCATCAGTGCCGCTCAGGGTGCAGTCTTGACCGTGAGTTATGTGGGCTACGGTGCCCGCAGTGTGAAGGTTGATGGTTCTAACCTGACCATCACGATGGAGCCATCGGCCGCTTGTGACCTCAGTGAAGTCGTGGTGACGGCCCTGGGTATCAGGAAAGAGGCCAAGTCGCTGTCCTACAACGTGCAACAGGTGTCGAGCGATGCCTTGATGCGTGTGCAGGATGCCAACTTCGTCAACTCGCTCTCGGGCAAGGTGGCCGGTGTGACCATCAATGCCAGTGCGACAGGCGCTGGCGGCAGCAGCCGCGTGGTAATGCGCGGTGCCAAGAGTATCAACGGCAATAATAACGTGCTCTACGTTGTTGATGGCATCCCCATGCAGAACCTCGGTAGCGAGCAGCCCGAGGGTATCTTTGCCGGCGCCGGCCAGACGGGTGATGCCACGGCCAACATCAATCCTGACGACATCGAGAGCATCAGTGCCCTCACGGGGCCAACGGCAGCCGCCCTCTATGGCGCCAATGCCGCTAACGGTGTCATCCTCATCACGACCAAGCATGGCAGTGCGGGTAGGGTGGATGTGACCTACAATGGCAGTTTTCAGTTCTCGCGGCCCTTCGTCCTGCCTCGCTTCCAGAACCAGTACGGCCCCAGCGAGACGGGCAGTTACTTCAGCTGGGGTGAGAAACTGGCTACGCCCAGCAGTTACCGTCCCGCCGATTTCTTCCAGACGGGCACCAACATCGCCAACTCGGTGAGCCTGAGCACTGGCACCGACAAGAACCAGACCTATCTATCGCTCGGTGCTACCAACTCACAGGGCATTATCCACAGCAACAACTACGACCGCTACAACGTGAGTGTGCGCAATACCACCAAGTTCCTCGACAACCGCATGACGCTCGACTTGGGCTACATGCTCAGTGCCGTCAAGGAGCAGAACATGATCAGCCAGGGCCAGTACTACAATCCGCTGGTGCCCGTCTATCTGTTCCCCGCTGGTGACGATTTCAGCAAATTAGGCTACTATGAGCGCTATGACACGGGCCGCAACTTCCCCGTGCAGTACTGGCCCTACAACTACGACATATCGATGGAGAACCCCTACTGGGAGACCGAGCGTGAGCGCTTCATCAACCACAAGGAGCGCCACCAGGCGACCGTTTCGCTCAACTGGCGCATCACCGGGTGGCTCGACATCACGGGCCGCGTGAAGTATGACAAGAGCAGCGACAAATATGAGGAGAAGTTCTTTGCTTCGACCAACACGCTTTACGCCTCCAAATATGGCCACTACGGCCTGCGCAACGTGAGCAACCGCCAACTCTATGCCGAGGCCTTTGCCAAGTTCGACAAGTACTTTGCCGGTGACCGCTGGAGCATCAGTGGCGTGCTAGGCACCAGTTTTGACCAGCGCGACAATGACATCAACGGCTTCAGCGGCCACTTGAAGGGCACGGCCAACAAGTTCACCCTGGCCAACGTCGAGACCACCAACTCGACCTTCAAGCCCGTGCAGAGCGGCTACCGCACCCAGTTGCAGAGCCTGTATGCCACCGCCCAGTTGGGCTATAAGCGGCTGGCCTACGTGGATCTCACGGCACGCAACGACTGGTCCAGCAAACTGGAGAAGAGTTACTTCTACTGGTCGGCTGGCGTGAGTCTCATCTGGACCGATATGTTCCCCGCCCTGGGACGCAGCAACTGGCTCAACTACCTCAAGACCCGCGTGGGCTATTCCCAGGTGGGCAACGAGCCCAATGAGCCGTTCTTGACGCGTGAGACCTATGCCATCAACCCCTCAACGGGACTTGCCGAGACCTCGACGCGCATGCTCACCGACCTCAAACCCGAGCGCACCGACTCGTGGGAAGCCGGTATCGACCTGTACATGTTCAATACCCGACTGCGCCTCAATGCGACCCTGTACCAGTCCAGCACGCGCAACCAGTTCTTCTATCCCACACTGCCTGCCTCGTCGGGCTACACAAGTGCCGTGGTCAATGGTGGCCGTGTCGACAACAAGGGCGTGGAACTCACCGCGCGTTATACCCAACCCATCGGGGCACTCACCTGGGAGACCTACCTGACCTGGACACTCAACCGCAACAAGGTCAAGGAGTTGCTGCGCAACTGGCGCAACCCCATCGACGGAGAGATTTATAACCTGGACGAACTCTACATGGGCGGCACCTCGGGCTACCAGATACGCTTGACCGAGGGCGGCACGCTGAGCGACGTGTATGTCTCAACGCTCAAGACCGACGAGCATGGCGCCATCTACGTCAACCCCGAGCGCCAGAATGTCGAGGCCAATCCCAACAACAATGCCTATTACATCTATGCCGGCCAGGCCGCTCCGCGCTACAACCTGTCTTGGGGCAACTCGTTTAACTTCAAGGGTGTGACTCTCTCGGCCCTGTTCGCCTACCGCAACGGCGGCATCGTCGTGAGCGAGACCCAGGCCATCCTCGATTACTATGGTGCCTCACGGGCCACGCAGGATGCCCGCAATGCCGGCGGTGTGCTGGTCAACGGCAAGATGGTCAATGCACAGGGCTTCTACCAGACCGTGGGCAACCCCAACGGCACCGTCGATGCCCGCTATGTCTATAGCGCGACCAACCTCAGGCTGGCCGAGTTGAGTCTGGACTATGACGTGCCCGTCAACCGCTGGGTGAAGTGGATCAAGGGGCTGAACGTGGCCTTTGTCGCCCACAACCTGTGCATGCTCTACAATAAGGCCCCCTACGACCCCGAGGCGACCTCCAACACGGGCACCTACGACCAGGGCATCGACTACTTCATGCAGCCCAGCCTGCGGTCGATGGGATTTAATGTGAAACTCAAATTCTGACACGGCTTATGAAGACAAGAATTCTGATATATATGTGTGTCGCCATGCTGTTTGCAGGGTGCACCAAGTCGTTTGACGACATCAACACCAATCAGCATCAGCTCACCGACGAGGAGCTACAGTCCGACTACCAGAACGTGGGCGCCTTCTTCTCGCAGATGGTCAACCGCGTGGTACTGTTTGACGACGGTTCGGGCAACTGTCTGTCGTCGGACTATCAGGTGGCCCAGGGCTTGAGCGCCGATGCTTTCTCGGGTTATATCGCCTTGACTGGAACCTGGCGCAACGGTGTCCACAATGGTTCATACAGCTTTGTGAGCGGCTGGTATGACCAGCTGTTCACACGCGCCTTCAGCGAGGTGATGCCCGCTTGGCAGCGTGTTACTCGTGTTGCACAGGAGATGAACCAGCCCGCCGTGGCTGCTCTGGCGACCATTGTGAAGGTCGAGGCACTGCACCGCGTGACTGACATGTACGGCCCGATTCCCTACATCCACTATGGCAGCGGTTCGCTCGGCACAGCCTACGACCGCCAGCAGGACGTGTATAACCGTTTCTTTGCCGAACTGGACAGCGCCATCGACGTGCTCACGCCGCTGGCTGAGGCGGGAGGCTCGCTCTTGCCTGACTATGACAACGTCTATGAGGGCAACGTGGCTCGCTGGGTGAAGTTTGCCAACACGCTGCGCCTGCGTCTGGCTCTGCGTGTAGTCTATGCCGACCCCGCCCTGGCTCAACGTGAGGCCGAGAAGTCGGCAGCTTGCCCACTGGGCTTCATCGAGACGGCTGCCGAGCGTGCCCAGCTCTTGCATGGACGCTTGACCTATTTCCATCCGAATTATGACATGGCCTATAACTTCAATGCAGGCGAGGTGCGCATGGGTGCCACGATGGACTGCTACATGAACGGCTACAGCGATCCCCGTCTGGCGGCCTACTTTGTCCCAGCCAGCAACGACAACAAGTATCACGGCGTGCGCCTGGGTGTCCATAACATGAATCCCACACGCTATGCGGGTGTATATGTGTCCAATCTGAAAATCGACCCCGCCACCACACCCATCGTGTGGATGACCGCTGCCGAGGGCTTCTTCCTGCGTGCCGAGGCGGCACTGCGTGGTTGGAACATGGGTGGCTCGGCTCGGGCCTTCTACGAGGCAGGCATCCGTGCATCGTTCGGCGAAAATGGCGTGAGCGGCGAGGATTCTTATATCACCAACTCGTCGCTGGTGCCCTCACGCTATGTGGACCGCACCAGTGGCGGCAATGCGGCCCCCGCCCCGAGCACCATCACCATTGCCTGGAATGAGGAGGCCGACTTTGAGACCAATCTGGAACGCATCATCACCCAGAAGTGGATTGCGATGTACCCCGATGGCTGCGAGGGATGGGCGGAGTTCCGCCGCACGGGTTATCCCCGTCTGCTACCCGTCGTGAACAACGACAGTCAGGGACTGATCGACACCCAGATGCAGGTGCGTCGTTGCCCCTTCCCCGTGCAGGAGTATAACACCAACGAGGCCGCTGTGCAAGCCGCTATCCAGTTGCTGGATGGCGAGGCAATGGGCGGTGGCCAGGATAATGGCGGCACCCGCCTGTGGTGGGACCGTAGAGCTAATTAGAAATTAGGAGTTAGGAATTATGAAACTGACAAGATTTATATCGGCTGCTGTGCTTTTCCTTGTTGTCACTGCGTGTGATACTGAGCCTGAGGCGCTCGACTTGCAGCCCTTGAAGGAGTATAGCGAGGAGTATTATCAGGCCCTGCGTGACTACAAGGCCAGCAGCCACGAGATCTGCTATGTGTACTATGCCGACTGGGCACCCATCGAGGGGGCCAGTGGCTACAAGGATCCTGCATCATGGGGCGAGCGCATCATTGGCTTGCCCGACAGCATCGACATCGTGAACCTGTGGATGGGCATCCCGACCCCCGAGACCCATCCCATTGCCTATCAGGACATGATCGAGACCCGCGACAAGAAGGGCACCCGCTTTGTCTTTCATGCCGATGCGTCCAACTACAACCACCGCTTCACGACGGGCGGCAAGAGTTATGACCTCTCCAGCGACCGCAGCGAGGAGGCCATCCGCGCCTATGCCCGCTGGGTGTGTGACACGGTCGTTAAGACTGGCCTTGACGGTGCCGATTTCGACTACGAGGGCTGGAACGGCCAGCACCTGACCTGGGCCATTGAGGAGTGTGACAAGGTCTTTGGCCCCAATGGGCAATACCCCGAGAAACTGGTCATTGTGGACTATTTCTCGGCATCGCCCCCGACGGCATGTGACCCCTATGTCGATTACTACATCAAGCAGGCCTATAGCCAGCAGGGCGCTGGCGTGGGGGCCATGGGACATCCCGACGAGAAAACGGTCTATTGTGAGTCTTTCGGACAGAAACCCACGGGTGGCGAAATCTTTAACTATGCCGCTTGGGAGCCCGCCACGGGCCACAAGGGCGGTTGTGGTGCCTACTATGTGGAGCGCAACTACTACAACACGAGCGATGGAGTGCCCTATGGCGCCATCCGCCGTGCCATCCAGATCATGAACCCCGCGAGGAAATAAGAGATAAGATAAGAGATACTTCTTTAAGGTCCTTAAAGTCCTTAAAGTCTTTAAAGTCTTTAAGGTCCCTAAAATAACAATAACGATGAGAAAAACGATATTCAATATTCTATTGCTGCTTGCTGTTGGCGCTATGTTTATTGCCTGTGACAGCGAGGGCGACAAGTTTGATTACCAGAAGGTGGGGCTGCTCATCTCGGGTACCGAGCAGGTGCCTGTACAGCGCTTCACCGTCGATGAACTGCCCGCTGCGTGTGCTGTGACCGTTAAATCCACGCGCCGCTGCGAGCAGCCTGTTACCGCCCAACTGGCCATTGACACGGCTTTGGTGCGGGCCTATAACGCCAAACATGGCACGGCCTACCTGCCAGTGCCCTTGTCGAGCGTCACGCTCGAGAACAGTGAGGTGACCATCCAGCAGGGCGAGGCCCTATCGACAGCGGCCCAGGTGCGTGTGCTCAGCACCGACGACTTCATCGAGGGTGCTACCTATGTCATCCCGGTGACCATCCGGCAAGTGACGGGCCAGAGTGGGGAAGTCATCGAGAGCAGCCGCACGATTTTCCTGCAGATATCCCGCATCATCTCGTTCTACTCGCTGGAGAACAACCAGAATGCCTCGTCCAACTACATCTTCCCCGACGACAAGATGGTGAACCTGACGAACTATACCATCGAATTCAAGGTGTACAGCTACAACTTCGGCAACGTGGGCAACATCAAGCGTGTGCTGGCCATCGAGGGTAAGAATGAGGAAGAGGCCAACATGTTCCGCTTCGGTGAGAACGGTTCGGCTGGCGGTGACATCCTGCAATGGGTGCTGCCTGGGGGACGCTGCTTCTCCAACACCCACTTCAAGACCAACCGCTGGTATCTCGTCTCCTGCACCTACGACGGACAGACCTTCAAGATGTATGTCGATGGTGTCGAGGATGCCCAGACGAGTGGCAGCGGCAAGGCGACACCGTTCCAGCGCTTTGAGTTGGGCATGTCGTGGGGCAATTACCGCACGAGCCAGTTCTTCCAGGGCCGCTTGTGCGAGGTGCGCGTGTGGAACCGTGCTCTCACCGCCAGCGAGATTTCGACAGGCTTTGCGGGCGTGAATGCTCACAGCGAAGGTCTTGTCGCCTACTGGAAGATGAACGAGGGCGAGGGCCACATCTTCCACGATGCGACAGGTCATGGCTACGATATGGACTGGACCGACACCTACCGTGACGACCGCGAGAACGGTGTGCTCGTTCCCCATGACTACAGCCAGTACATCCGCTGGATCAAGGACGACAACAACAAGGTCGCCCAGTAGAGGTGTTCGGCTGGCAATATTGTGTTTGCTGTCAATAACTTAGTATTGCGTTATTAACTCTTTTTGAATCTGCTGCCCTCGTTTTGCTAGGCTGGCATATTCACAGGGGGTTACCCAACGGTCATCCTTGGGATGTTTTACTAAGAATTTAGTGCAATAGCCCTGTATTCTGGGGCGGTTTTTCCTCTCATGTCATGAAAATATGTTATATTTGCAGATTCATAGCAACGATGAACTGATTTATGGAACGATTTTTCAACACTGCTGGGCCCAACATCCCGGAAGACAATTACACGATTGACCCGCTCAAGCGATTCGACTTGGATGATATATTGACTCTCATTCGGCAGAAGCGTTATTTTGTCCTGCACGCACCACGTCAGACGGGTAAGACATCCTGCCTTTTAGCCCTGCGCGACTATCTCAACGCGCGAGAGGACTATATCTGCGTGTATGCCAATGTCGAGGGTGGCCAGGCATCTCGCAATCGTGTTGAGAATGTGGTTGTCTCGACCATCGATACAATCGTGCGCGAGGCGCAACTGATCATCAAGGACGTGAACATCAGAGAAATCCGCGATGATGTCCAACGGGAAGGTATCGATAGCCGACTGTCCAGTTTCTTGTCAAGGTTGAGCGAATCCTTGTCGAAGCCTTTGATTCTGTTCCTTGACGAGATCGATGCCCTAGTGGGCGACTCGCTGGTGAGCGTGCTGCGGCAGATTCGCGCAGGTTATGCCAACCGTCCTAAGTCGTTCCCATCATCCATTGTGCTGTGTGGCGTGCGCGACGTACGCGACTACCGCATCGTGCTGTCCAATCAGGATATCATCACTGGCGGCTCGGCCTTCAATATCAAGGCCGAATCTCTGCGTCTGGGCAACTTTACGTCCGATGAAATCCATGAGTTATACTTGCAGCACACCCGTGAAACGGGTCAGAAATTTGACGAGGCCTGTTTCCCTCTTGTGTGGGAGGCTACCGAGGGCCAGCCGTGGCTTGTCAATGCCCTGGGCCGTGAAGTGACCTACAAGATGAAGGAGAACCGCGACCGCTCGGTGCTCATCACACCCGAGATGATGTACCGCGCCCAAGAGCGCATCATTTATCGCCGTGACACGCACATCGACATCTTGATCGACAAATTGAGTGAACCTCGTGTGAAACGTGTCATCGAGCCGATACTTTCCAATAGTGATGAGGCTGTTGAGGGATTGATTCCGAG
>JAFTEU010000176.1 GCA_017453505.1 Muribaculaceae bacterium | reverse complement strand
TAAGAGGGAGTCACTGGAAACAGCGGCCCCCTCGTTTTTTTATGGTCGCCGGTAATAGCGTGAGGGTCCCACCGTTCCCCGTTCCTGGCACAGAGCCCTAAGCGTCCCCACGCGGACGGTCAGCGACTCGGGAAGGCGTAGGTAACCGCCCCCTAAGAGAGGAGATGTCAGCAATGATGTCGCCTCTCGTTTTTTTATCTGCCTGCTAGAGGGCTTTTAAAATCCTGTCATGCGGTTGTACCGTGGCAGAGCCACGGCCCACGGGACAATACAGGCTCTAGAGTGCCTGGTTGTTGCCGTTGAAGATAGTAGAAATAAGATGGGCGATGCCGGGATGGCACCGCCCATCGTGGTATCGTGATTACAGGGGCTTGATTGAGACGGCAAATCCTCCACCGGGAGCGCTGTGCATCTTCAGCGTGGTCTTGCTGGTTACTTTCTTCTTGGTGATGACATAGGATTGTGGGTTGGTCTTGTAGTCGGCTTTCTTGCCGTCGGAATAGATTGTGGCCTCGTAGGTGCGGCCTGGATCCAGGAAGTCGAGCTTGATGGCGCTGTCGTGTGCCCTGGTGTCGGTCACGCCTCCCAGGTACCATGCCTCGCTGTTCTTGTCCTTGCGGGCGATGGTGATATATTCCATGGGAGCTGCCTCCAGATAGATGGATCGCTGCCAGTCAACAGGTACATCCTTGATGAACTGGAAAGCGTCCATAAACCGGGCGTAATTCTCAGGAAGGTCAGCAGCCATCTGGAGGGGGCTGTAGAGTGTCACGTAGAGTGCGAGCTGGCCGCAGATAGTGGACAGGCACTTGGACTCGTTGGGAGCAAATTTAGACAGGTCCATCTCAAAGATGCCTGGTGTGTAGTCCATCGGGCCGCCCTGCAGGCGTGTGAACGGCAGGATGGCAGTGTGGCCCGGAGTCGTGCCGCCAAAGGCTTGATACTCGGTTCCACGTGCACTCTCGTTGCCGATCAGGTTGGGCCATGTGCGGCACAGGCCTGTGGGCCTGACGGCCTCGTGGGCATTGACCATGATGTGATGCTTGGCGGCCTCCTCGACGCAATACTGGTAGTGGTTGATGATCCACTGGCTGTAATGGTTCTCGCCACGGGGCAGGATGTCGGCCACATAGCCGCTCTTGACCGAGTTATAGCCCAGCTTGTTCATCAGTGTGTAGGCTTCCTCGAGGTGTCGCTCATAGTTGCGAGTGCTGGCCGAGGTCTCATGATGCATCATCAGGCGGATGCCCTTGCTGTGGGCATAGTCGTTGAGCATCTGGATGTCAAAGTCGGGATAGGGTGTCACAAAGTCAAACACATAGTCCTTGCTGTTGCCATACCAGTCTTCCCACCCCTGGTTCCAGCCCTCGACGAGTAGCTGGTCAAAGCCGTGTTCGGCGGCAAAGTCAATGTAGCGTTTCACGTTCTCATTGTTGGCACCGTGGCGGCCGTTGGGCTTGAGATGAGCATAGTCCGTCTCGCCCAGTTTTACCGACGGCACGTCGTCGGTGTAGTGCCAGGTGCTCTTGCCGGCAATCAGTTCCCACCACACGCCCATGTACTTCACGGGTTTAATCCACGATGTGTCCTCGATCTTGCAGGGTTCGTTCAGGTTAAGGATGAGGCGTGAGGCCAGCATGTCGCGAGGATCATCCACAATCATGATGGTGCGCCACGGGGTGCTGCATGGTGTCTGCATGTAGCCTTTGCGTCCTTGTGCATCGGGTGTGAGCCATGACTCGAATACCATGTTCTTGTCATCCAGGTTCAAGTGCATGCAGGGATAATCCACCAGCTGTGCCTCGTGCAGGTTCATGTAGATGCCGTCATCGGTCTTGAGCAGCAACGAGGTCTGCACGCCCGTCTCGCTGAATTGCTGTTGCGACTCGTTGGCAGTGATGCGGCTGTGGAAGATGCTGCGAATCTCGCTCAGGCGTGAGCGTGTGTACTCATATTCCTGGGTGTCGTAGTCACCGCCGATCCACCAGGCGGTGATGTCGCCAGGCATGGCGAATTGCGTGCGCTCCTCCTTGATAACGAAGTAGGTGAGATTGTCCTGAAGCGGGAATTCATATCGAAACCCCAAGCCGTCGTCATAGACACGGAACCGCACGATGATGTATCGGCCCATTTCCTCCTGGCTCAATGTCACGGCCATCTCGTTATAATGGTTGCGTATCTCGCTCTCCTCGCCCCATACGGGCCGCCAGGTCTCGTCAAATGATGAGTAACGCGCAGTCATCATTGAGAAGCCGTCACGCAGCGAGTTCTCGCCCATCGACACCTTATTATTAAAGTTGGTGCCCTTGCCGCTGCCCTTGGCGCTGATCAAGTCCAGCCCTAGATGGCTGTCACCGATCACCTGCTTGCCCTTATACATTACATTATAGACAGGCACGCCGTCCTTGACATCAAAGTTCACGCTGATATCATGGTTGGGCGAGTAGACAGTTTCCACTCTAGCGGTAGCCACTGCCGGGATGAGCAGAGCCAACGTCAAAACAACAAAGCATAAATTCTTCATGATGTGAAAGATTACAATAAAACTTAGCCTCCAGTCGAAAGCATCGCGGTTGACACTTGCCTTCGCGGCCGCTAAGTTACTAAAAAATCCCTCATCCACAAAAAAAACAGCCATCCCCAATCAGGGCAACCGCACCAAAATTATCAGAATTTCACATTCTGGGCCATCTCCATCAGATAGTCGTCGTCCAGCGATGCGAGGAAGAGCCTTTTCCTGACGCTCCTCTTGTCGGGATGTGCCTTAACGGCCTGCAGGGCGATCTTTCTAATCATCGAGAGGTTCTGCGGTGCATAGCCCTTTCTGGCCCTTGAGGCGTCCTCCTTGAATGTGACGTCAAGATGCCAGT
>JAFTEU010000175.1 GCA_017453505.1 Muribaculaceae bacterium | reverse complement strand
TTTTTGAGTAGATTTTGTTTTAGCTTTGCAGGAGCATAGCGAGCTATGGTCCAAGAAGATAAGACAAAATATGCCAAAAAGAAACAAAATACAGTCAACATAGAAGATAAACATTTCGGTAATTTATAGAAGTCCCCTTTACAATGAGGAGGCACACCGCGTTGGATGGTGGCCTCCTCGTTTCATATCACAAATATTGCCGGTTTGTCACTTTTTGCTTAATTTTGCGACAGAGAAATCCCAAAATTTTAGATGACAATGAAAAAACTGATTTTTTGCCTATTGCTGGCAACAATTTCCGTAACAGCTATGGCACAGGGAAACAGGGCTGATTACCGTGTTGTGCCGTTGCCCGACAGGATTGACGGCATCAAGGATGGTGACTTCAAGTTGACGAGTGACTGTGTGATCGATTATCCGCTAGGAAATCGCGACATGGAGCGCAATGCGGCGATGCTGAGCGATTATATTGAGGAACTGACAGACATACACTTGAGCACCCGTCCCGTTAATTCAGCCAATAACAACAAGGGGTGCATCACCCTGTCACTGGATTCAAGGGTGAAGAGCGACGAGGGCTACCGTATTACAGTGACATCTAGAGCTGTGGAAATAGCCGGTAAAACACCTGCCGGGGTGTTTTATGGCATTCAAACCCTACGTAAGTCTATACCTGTCGGCAAGACCGATCAGGTTCTTCTTCCAGCTGCCCAGGTGGCATCAACACCTCGATTCGGCTACCGTGGCATGCACCTCGACTGTGTGCGGCATTTCTTCGGTGTCGAGACGGTGAAGCGTTATCTCGACATCATGACCCTTCATGGCATGAACCGCCTGCACTGGCATCTGACCGACGACCAGGGCTGGCGCATCGAGATCAAGAAATATCCCCGCCTTGCCGAGGTGGGAGGCTGGCGCAATGGCACCACGCTGGGCCACAACTCTCCAGTGAACGACGGCATCCGTTATGGCGGTTACTACACCCAGGAGGAAATCAAAGAAATCGTGCGCTATGCCGCCGACCGTTATATCACTATCATTCCCGAGATTGACATGCCCGGACACATGGTAGCCGCTCTGACTGCCTATCCTGAACTAGGCTGCACTGGTGGCCCTTACGAGGTGTGGAGCCTGTGGGGCGTGACCGACGACATCCTGTGCGCCGGCAATGACCAGACATTGCAATTCGTTAACGACGTGCTTGACGAGGTGATGCAGCTGTTCCCAGGCACGTATATCCACATTGGTGGCGACGAATCGCCTCGAGTGCGATGGCAGGAGTGTCCCCGTTGCCAGCAGCGCATCATGGACTTGGGGCTCAAGACAAGCGGCCAGCAGAGTGCCGAAGCGTTGCTGCAAGGCTGGTTCACAACCCAGGTGCAGCAATATCTGAACACGCATGGCCGACGTGTGATAGGCTGGGACGAGTTGCTGGGCTGCGATGTGGACGCTACAGCTACCATCATGTCGTGGAGAGGATCTGAACCAGGTGCGCAAGGAGCCATGCAAGGGCACGATGTGATCATGACACCCGTTGATCCTTTATACTTTGACTACTATCAGACCAGTAAAACTTGGAACGAGCCCACTGCCTTCGGTGGCTGTAACACGCTGAAAAAAGTCTATGATTTTGACCCTGTCGCCCCCGACCTGCCTGCCGACAAACGGCACCACATCTTGGGCGCACAGGCCAACGTGTGGACCGAATATATCACCTGCGAGCCTCAAATCCAGTATCAGATCCTGCCACGCATGGCAGCCCTTGCCGAGGTGCAATGGCTGGAGCCGGTTGATAAGAATTATCAAGATTTTAAGGCCCGCCTGCCCCGCCTGGTAGAAATATACAAACACTACGGCTGGACTTATAGGGCCAAGAGCTTGATACAGGATGATGAGGACAAGACGGACTAGAGCAATAACTGAAAGCGCATAAAAAGCACAGGGCGGAAAATCATTATTCGATTTCTCGCCCTGCTTATTTAGTTGAACATCAAAAACTCAGAATCATCCACCTGCTTGTAGGAAGAAGGGACACAGGCTTTCAAGATAGATAATAACAATACCAGCCACGTAGCCGGCCAGGGCAAGCAGTGACACACGCTTGAAATACCAGAAGAACGGAATCTTCTCAATACCCATAGCCACAACACCCGCAGCCGAACCGATGATGAGGAGCGAACCACCGACACCAGCGCAGAAGGTCAACAGGTGCCAGAACAAACCGTCCTCGACGAAGGTCAGCAGATAAGGATCGGTTGTGCCCGCAGGAGCCATATTCTCAAACATCTTGATACATGCCGAAACCAGCGGCACGTTGTCCACGATAGACGAGAGCACGCCAATGATGGAAGTCATCAGCACAGGCTGATGGATCTTGGTGTTCATGCCGTCGGCGAGAGAATTGAGGACTCCGACCTCAGACAGAGCGGACACCGCCATCAGAATGCCCAGGAAGAAAAGAATGGTGGGCATGTCAATGGTGTGGAGTGCCGATGAGACACGTCCACCCATCTTAGAATCAATCTTGAAACGCTTTACCCATATCTCGGTAATACCCCAGATGACACCCAGCGACAACATGATACCCATAAAGGGAGGAAGACCTGTCAGCGTTTTGAAAATAGGCACAAACAACAGACCTGAAACACCGATGATGAGCATAGCCTTGCTCAAGTGCGGGTGACGGTCATGCAGATCCGGATTCTTATCGGACATACGGGTGATCTTCTGCATCTTGCCCTCCTTGATGTAGAATTGGGCAATCAGCACGGGAACAACCATGGCGATGATGCTGGGAATGAGCAGGTTGGTAATCAAGCCTACCGATGAAACTTTCTCGTCCATCCACAGCATGATGGTGGTGACATCACCAATGGGTGAAAATGCGCCACCAGCGTTGGCTGCGATGACAATCAGTCCAGCAAAAAGCCAACGCTCCTTCTGGTCACTGAGCAGACGGCGCAACATCATCACCATGATGATGGTTGTTGTCATGTTGTCAAGAACAGCCGACATGATGAACGACAGCGTACACATGATCCACAGCAGGTGGCGTTTACTCTTTGCATTAATATTCTCGGTGATAAACGAGAAGCCACCATAGCGATCGATAATCTCCACAATGGTCATTGCACCAATCAGGAATACAACAATCTCGCACGCATCGCCCAGCTGGGTAACAATAGCCTCATGCATGTGAGGATCGTCACCGAGGATGGCATACACGCTCCAGAGCAAGCCACAAGTGAGCAATGCAAAGGTCGCTTTATTAATGTGGAGGGGATGTTCCATTGTGATCAGCACATAGCCAATCACAAAGATGATTATCATTGCTGTAACCATCGTGTAGTACTAGTTTTTTAATAGTAAATTATAGTTGTAAAATGTGTGTGCATCTGCTTATGCTTGATTATCTCAAGCGGTCAGCGTCACGCAGTTTCTTCTTGTCGTTGGACATCGACTTGTGGGCCAGCATCAGGAAAATGATGGACAACACCGGCAACAACACTGTCCACTGCCAGGATACAGTCCAACCCTCACGATTGCCGACAACAAATGCCTGGATGCCGATGGCCACGAGCATTGCAAGACCAATGATGATGTCAACGAAGCAAACCGTCATCTGTCGTTGGAGGTTCTTGTACAGGAAGATGTCGATGAATGCCAAGCATGAGATCAGCGTGACCAGCGTGAACAACAGTGGGTTGATGTGCATGTTGCCAGCACGGCCTGTTTCAAGGACTCCGTAGAGGACAGTCTTGTCGGCCAGGTCAAAAGACAGTGCAGGGAAAAAAGCGAACACTACCATTAAAATCACTGCAATGAGCAGATAAACTGATTGAATGCGTTGTATTACCATAAATACTTTATCTTTTTTCTTGTTATTAATTTTGCGGCAAAATTAAGGAAATTTTTCTATAATCAATAGATTTAATGGAGAAAATTCGCCGATGAGCGTAATTATTACTAAATTTGCATAGAATTTGCCTAAGTAATCATGAGATAAACTATAATTCATGACAATAAACGAAATTGAGAACTGCCACAGGCAGATATCGCAGCAGATAGATAATGCCGAGGTGAGTTCGGCGTTTAAGCAGATCAGCCAACTAGTAAATGAGGTCGGCCGAGGCGACTTTAACGATGAACTCGAGCGCTTGCGCATGTCCTATACCTTCATGCTCAATTACCTGGAACAAGGCGTTATGGACCCGCAGCGAGATGATATCCTGTCAGGAATAAGGCAATCACTTTACACGCTTAATGACCAGTGCTACATCAGCTTGCTTGAGGCGGCTAGCCCCGAAGTGTTTTATGCCCGCCGGCGCGAGCTGACCGGCGTATCACTCATTTCCATTATAGAGGAGTACCGCGAGTCCATCCGTCAACTCACGTTGTCACAAGCAATCCCGGAACAACGGCAGGACAGTCATGCCATTTTGTCACAATTACGACAGACCGAACAGCTGGAGACGCGTCTTTTTAACCGCGTGTGGTCATCTTTCCCCCTTAGTGCCGATGATGCTGGAAACTTGAAACTGTGTATCACTGGAGATATCATACCCGTACATGCCAGATGCCTGCTCGTGTCGGCCCTATTCCTCGGGCTCATGAAATTCTATGACGAGAACAAACTGCTGATTCTCCTCGAAGCATATGCCCTGAGCGATGATGCCCAGGTGCAACTTCGCTCATTAACCTGTGCCATGCTCACGCTACTGGCCCACAAGAAGCGAGTCACGTCATCTAAGGCTATTGAATCACGCATTGAAGCTATGCTGGACACTCCCGACATCAATCATGACGTGTGGAGTATTCAAGCACAATTGGCCCGGTCGCGCAACACTGAGAATGTCAAGCGACGTGTTCGCAATGACCTAATTCCCAATATCATGAAGATGCGCCCCGACATCATCGACAAGCTCAAGGATCAAGAGTCACAAGTCATTGACTTGAGTGACATTGAGGCCAATCCCGATTGGCAGGAATGGCTGGACAAGCATGGTATCACTAGGCGCATCGAGGAATTCAATGCCATGCAGCTAGAGGGCAGCGACGTCTTCATCGCTACATTTGCCCACTTGAAGACTTTTCCGTTCTTCAAGACACTGAGCAACTGGTTCCTTCCTTTCTACGCAGCCCATTCCTCGGTCGTTGAGAATCTTGGTGCCAGCAAGATAGGACTTGCCGAGGTCGTGCAGCATGCTCCATACCTGTGCAATAGTGATAAGTACTCCTTCTGCCTCTCGCTGGGAGCATTACCCGAATCTCAACGCACGATGATGTCGGCACAGCTCGAGGAACAGAATGCCAGCCTCAGGGAAGCCCAACAGGCCGAATTGCCTGACGACCGCAAGCAACGAGTCAGCATCATCAACGCCTTTGTGCAGGACCTGTACCGATTCTTCAAGCTGTTCTCCCGCCGGCGTGAATTCATCCCGGTGATGGACGATCCCGGCCTGGACATGACCGATTGCTTGCCGCTGTCACACATCACGCGTGATGCCCACATTCTGGAACTCTTGGGGGCACTGTACTTCAAGAATGACTTCTACGATGACGCCATCAAGTGTTTCACCCGTCTAGAGGGCATGGATGACATCGCCGATGACCATATCTATCAGAAAATCGGCTTTGCTTATCAGAATGCAGGGAAGCCCTCCCAAGCACTCAACTATTACAAGCGATATGAGCTCTTGCATGAAGAGGATGCCTGGAACATGCGCCACATGGCAGCATGCTACCGTTCTCTCGGCCAACTCGATCAGGCGCTGGATTACTATCGACGAGTAGAGGAGATGAGCGGGGATAATGTTTCACTCACGCTAACCATAGGGCATGTATTGCTTGAGCAAAACCGCACCAGTGAAGCCCTGCAACAGTATTACAAGGCCGACTTGATGCCCAAGGCCCGTCATCGTGCTTGGCGCCCCATCGCATGGTGCTCATTCCTTCTCAACGACTATGACCGCGCTCTGGACTATTATGACAGGATTACCCGGGACGATACTCCCTCCGCCCAAGATCTCTTGAACTGTGGCCACGTGCTGCTGTGCCAAGGTAAGACTCAAGAGGCCATTCATACCTACCGCCAGTCCCTAGCTCTCATGAACAAGGACACTGAAAAATTCCGCACTGCCTTCAAGGGTGATGCCATGGAGCTGAGACTGCATGGTATTTCTGCTGTAGACCAAGCACTTATCCCCGATGTCGTGTGCAAGACAAAGGACTGACGCTTAAATTATTTACATGATGATTGATCACAATACAGTACAACAGATTCTGGATACAGCCGACATCGTTGACGTGGTGAGCGACTTTGTCGCCCTCAAGCGCCGTGGTGCCAACTGGATAGGCCTCTGCCCTTTCCACAACGACAGGAGGCCGTCATTCTATGTTTCCCGAGCCAAGGGCATCTGCAAGTGCTTTGCCTGTGGTGAGGGCGGCAGTGCTGTGAACTTCATCATGAAGCATGAGCAATTGAGCTATCCTGAGGCCCTGCGCTATCTGGCACGCAAGTACCACATTGAGATTCACGAAAAAGAGCTGACCGACGAGGAAAAACAAGCTCAGACCGAGCGCGAAGCCATGTTGATGCTTAACGAGTGGGCCTGTGCCTATTTTGAGAAACAACTGCACGAGACTCAGATGGGACAAGACGTGGGATTGGCCTATTTCAAGGAACGTGGATTTAATGATGCGACCATCAAGGAATTCCGTCTCGGTTATTCCAGCGAGGGCTATAATGATTTCTATCAAGCTGCCGTTGCCCAGGGGTTCAATCCCCAGCTGCTGTTTGACGTGGGTCTCTGCATTCCCGACGACCGAGGTGGGCATGACCGCTTCAGGGGACGAGTCATGTTCCCTATCATGAATATCGCTGGAAAAGTAATTGCATTCGGCGGCCGAACACTCAAGAAGAGCAAAGACATTGCAAAATATGTGAATTCGCCCGAATCGGTCATCTACTCCAAGCGCGACGTGATTTATGGCTTGTATCAGGCGAAACGCGAAATCAGCAAGCAGGATAAATGCTTCATTGTCGAGGGATATGCCGACGTTATCTCTATGCACCAGGCTGGTTTCAAGAATGTTATCGCATCATCAGGAACAGCCTTGACCGAGGGACACATTCACGCGATCAGGCGTTTCACCAGCAATGTCACCGAGATGTTTGATGGTGATGCTGCGGGTGTAAAAGCGGCGATTCGTGGTGTTGACATGCTGCTGAAGGAGGGATTGAGCATCAAGGTGCTGCCATTGCCGCCCGAAGATGACCCTGACACCTTTGTTCGAGCCCATAGCCACACCGAGGTGGAGCAATACATCGATCAGAATGAGTCCGATTTTATCAACTTCAAGTCAAGTGTTGTACTGAAGGACACCAAGAACGACCCGATTAAGCGGACTGCAGCCATAACTGACGTGGTTAAGTCCATCGCTATCATCCCTGATGAAATTGCACGAATGGTCTACGCCAAGGAGTGCAGCACCCTTTTCGGCATTGATGAGCAGACCATTCTGCGCCAGATTAAGCATTACCGTGGCAAGTACCTTGAGCAATGGCGCAAGGAACGCCAGCAGCAGCAAGCCAGAGAAGAACGCATGTCCCAGGCCGGAGGTCCAAAAGAGAATCAACCCGAACAGCAACAGGAATACCCCCTTCCTCCTACTGATCAGGCCCCAGATCTTCCACCCCACCCTGCCACAGCGGCGGTTCAGCCCCTCCAACAGTTGAGCAAGCCATTGCAGGGAATCTCCAAGCAGGAGCGCGAGGTTATCAGGCTCATCGTTAATTACGGCATGTGTTACCTGACGGATACACAATATGATGATGGCTCGTTCAGACCGACAACCGTTCTGGAATATATCTCAAATGAGTTGAGTCTTGACCAAATGGACTTCACGACACCCCTGTTTAAACATACATTTGAGATCGCAAAGGGATATATCGAGCCCTATTACCATGATTTGGAGACGTTCAATGTGGGCCTGAGTGAACGCATCAACCAGTATATTGCCGAGGAGATGTCTGCAGCAGATGATCATGACCCGGAGGCAATGGACAGTGCCGCCCTCATTAATGCCCAAGAAAGAAAAGAAAAATCCGCCAAGGCCAAAGCCAACGTCAAGGCAAAGAACGAATTACAAGACTTCAGCAGCAGCTATCTCCAGAGGGCGCTTTGCTCAATCGATGATGATGACGTTCGCCAATTGGCTTGTGAGTTGGCAACAGACAACATGCCGCAGTTGAGCAAGATTCATACCCAGTATGCGGTCATCCTTGAGGAACGCGACAAACTTGTCTCACTGGTCCCTGAGCAACTTTACAACTGGAAAAACGCTTTACTGGTACTCCGCATTGATGAGACCAAAAGGCGGATAGCCAGTGCTTCACCCGATGAGTTACCTCAGCTCATGGAACACCTGCAAGAACTTTACAAGGTTAGGCATCAGCTGGCCGCGTTCATCGGTGACCGCGTGGTTAATCCTAATTGAGTTTTTTTCATTTTTTATCGCTGATTTCGTGCCGTTTTGGGTATAAATTTGTACATTTGCGGCGTACTTTGCATCAAATAGATGTAAAGTACTTAACCATTACAGATAGCACAAGAGAATAACTTATTGATTATGAGGCTTAAAAATATTTTAGCACTAGTTGCTTTTGCTGTTGCATCATTTCAGGCAATGGCTCAAATGAATCTGCCCAAGACCATAGTTGGCGGAAACGAATACTATTATTATGACGCAGGAGCCAACGAAAGCATCTATGACATAGCCGCCAAACTGGGTCTAACCAAGGATTATATCATCAAATACAATCCTGATGCCGCCGATGGTATTGATAACGGCATGAGGCTTCATTTTCCGGTAACCCAGAATGGGACTACCACCACAGCTACTGCAGCACAATCATCTGGAATCAAGCACACTGTCGAGCAGGGCGAGACGCTCTATGGATTGGCCAAGCGATATGGCTTGTCTATTGATGATCTGATTGCGGCCAATCCCGGCGCTGACAATGGACTCAAGGTCGGTCAAGTTTTGACGATTCCTGCTACTGCCTCATCTTCCTCGAGAGCAACACAAGCTGTCGCCAGTCAACAGGTTCATGATGCTTTTGACCGCAGCAATCCCACTCCTCAAGTCAGTGTGCCGCAGGGTTCCGATCCCGTTTTCCACACTATTCAGGCAGGCGAGAACATTTATTCACTGGCCAAACGATACAATTCATCCATCGAGGGCATCATCAGTGCCAACCCCGGCCTCAAGCCCGATGAATACACGGCTGGAGCCAAAGTCAAAATCGTTCCCAATTCGGCACTGCCCTTCATCTATGAGCGAATGAGCCGCCGCAATTACAAGTATGAGGTAAAACGTGGTGAAACCTTTGCTTCTATTGCTGCCGCAAACGGAATCACCGAGGAGGAACTTAAAGCCGCCAACCCCGACATGAAAAAGGCCAAGAAAGGTAAAATCATCACGTTACCCAAGCCCTATTCTGAACGCGTGACGGGTGAGATGGCTACCATCCCCGAGGATGAGCTTCGTGCCTACTATGAACCGCGCATCAATGATCTCTACGACAGCCTGGTGAGAAAGCGCCTGGAAAATGAGGTGAACATTGCATTGATTCTTCCCTTCCAGCTTCACAAGAGTGACCCTCCAAAGCAGGCATACCTTTATACCGATTATTACAAGGGATTCTTGCTTGCCATGGACAGTGCTGCCAATATAACCGACAAGCACATCAATATCAAGGTCTATGACACGCAACACAACCTCAACGTCACTGACAGTATCCTGGCACGTCCTGAGCTCAAGACCATGAACATGATCATCGCTCCTAGCGAACCTCAACAGCTGGCTCGCATGAATGCCTTCGGGAAAGCCAATGGTGTTCCCGTGCTCAACTGCTTCACGACCAAGAACGAGGATTACCTCGACAATCCTTATGTATATCAAGTCAACACACCCACCAATGAGATGATGCATGACGTGATGCGGTGGTTTGATGAGCAGTTCAAGGGCTATAATGTCATTCTCCTCAATGAGGGAGGCGCAAACGACAAGGAGATGTATGAGCACATCCGCAACCACGTTAACCGCAAGAACTACAACACCACCATCATCAATGTGACTGGTGATCTTGGTTATAATGATATTTCTAACCAGATGAACCCAGGATCAAAGTACGTCTTTATCCCGTCATCAGGTGACAAGACCTTACTCAAGAGATACATCAAGGCACTCAAGGAGGTCAAGGGTGAGCGTTTTGACTGCGACCTCTCCCTGATAGCCTACCCGGAGTATGTTCTGTATCTAAAGGATTACCAGACGGACTTGCAAGACATTGACTCCTGGATGTTCACGCGCTTTTTCAACGCCAAGGGCTTCCGCACCCGTGACCTCGAGGCCGCTTATAAGGCCAACTTTGACGGTGAGCCATTGCAGGGTGTCCCCAACATGGCCATCTACGGCTTTGACACGGGCATGTACCTGCTCAAGTCCCTTGGTGTGGACGGAATCATCGACGAGGAGACTCCGCTCTATAAGGGCATTCAGACCAGCTTCCGCTGGGAGCGAGGAGACAACTGGCGTGGCTATACCAACCAAGCCATTGAGATTGTCCATTTCTCGACCGACCATCAAATCACAGTTCATGTGAAATGAGACGCATTGTGCTCATCCTGATTGCTGCGTGGGTGGCAATGATAGGCATAGCCCAGACCCACTACGATGGCATGATCTCTTTCGGAGGTAAGGCAGGAGCATCGTTTTCGCGGCTCAATTTCAATCCTAACGTCCAGCAAGTCATGCTACCTGGCATGACGGCAGGTGTGATGTTCCGCTACATTGAAGAGAAAAACTTTGGCCTCATTGCCGAGTTGAACATGACGCAACGCGGATGGAAAGAAAACTTGGAGGAATCTGACTATCATTACAGTCATCGCTTCACCTATCTGGAACTACCCATTATGACCCACATTTTCTTTGGGAATCAGCATGTAAAAGGATTTTTCAATCTGGGTCCAGAAGTCAATGTCATGTTAGGCGACGGCATCAAGTCCAACTTTGCATATCGGGAAGCAGCCGCCATGGAGTATTTCATCAACGACACGCGCCACATCGAACAAATGACGATGCCAATTAATAACCGGTTGGACTACGGCATCTGTGGAGGTGCCGGAATGGAAGTCAATCTCAATAACAAGCATTCATTGTTGTTGGAAGGCCGTTTCTATTATGGTTTGACTGACGTCTTTCCCAACCACAAGACAGATGTCTTCTCCAGCTCCAACTCAATGACCGTCACGGTGACACTGGGTTATTTTTACCGACTCAAATAATCAACAGAAACACAGAAAAAATTAGCGGTGGGCTACAGTTTTATCATGTAACCCACCGCTATTATTCATTTACTGCTCTAGTGTTTACCAGTTCAGTGCGTCGGCAAGAATATTGCCATCGGTCATGGGGCTGTCTGCCTCAGTGAAGGCATTTGCTTTGTACTGGATGCAGAGCATCACCATGTCCTCACTGCCCGTGTTCTTGAGCGCACGCTTGCCCTCGGGAGCCACGCGGATAACGCTACCCTCGGTCACGGGAATCATCTCGCCATCAACCTGATACATACCCTCTCCCTTGAGGATGAAGTAGAGTTCTTCGTGGGTCTTGTGGGTGTGCAGAAAACCGCTGTCCTGACCAGGAACGAGGGTCTGAAAACTGAACTCGCTACCCGTTGCACCTACAGCTTGGCCAACGAATACCTTACCCTTGATGACCATGTCGGGGCCCATGGGCAACTCGTGCTCGATGATCTCATTCATTCGACCAACGTTTACTGCGGTGTAATTTTTACCACTCTTGATTTGCTCGATTGTCTTCATATTGTCTGTCTATTGATTAAGTGATTAATGTTATTGTTGATTTTCACACTGCAAAATTAGAATACTAATTTATAATATGCAAGAACTATCAATTAAGTAACCTGGTTACCAAAAGGTAGGAAATATTGTATTTAGCCCACTTAACTATTTGAATTTAACCTATTTTAACAGCAGAAAAAATTTCTGATTGATATTATTTGGTTACTTTTGGAAACTTTATATACCTTTGCAACCGTTATGAAGGAATTAAAGACCGAATATCTGAACTGCCCGATTAGGCACGTGATTGACCGCTTTGGCGACAAGTGGTCGCTGCTGGTGTTGTTTGCCTTGTGGAAAAACGAGACGGGCGTGATGCGCTTCAGCGACTTGCACCGCTTCATGAGCGACTGCTCACAGAAGATGCTTTCCCAGACCCTTAAACGACTTGAAAAAAACCACTTGGTTCATCGCAAGCAGTATCCCGAAATCCCACCACGCGTGGAATACTCCTTGACGCCGCTGGGCAAGTCCCTCATGCCCAACATCATCCCACTGGTTAATTGGGGACTGGAACACTTCGATGAAGTCACCGACGGCAAGATCATTGTTTAACGACTAGCAAGCGGATCATAAAAACATGAAAACAAGCAGCGCACAATAAGCGATCAATGAGGGAATCAACGGCAACAAGGCTCTCCTGGTCGATTGATGTTTCTTGTAGATCCTGGCACTCAAGAACACCATTGCAATCAGTACAATTGAATAGGAATTGATCAAGGCAAGAATCAAGTATTCCCAACCGGGAAACATCATTGCGATCCATATAGAAGCATATGCGACAAAAGGCGCAGCCACGATGGGCAGGACGCTGAAAGCATTGGCCATCGCGAGCCTTTTTGGCAATTTTTTGCTTACTCGCAACCACTTGTAAACCACACAGGGAAACACAATCAAAATGGCCACTATGAATAACCCGGCCAGGAGGACTCCCATAATATTAAACGATATATCCATGACACAAAATGAAGTTATGAAGTTATGATTTTATTATTAGAGTCAAAGAGGGCTACCTTTTTTACAAAACAATAAGTTTTATTTTAATGGGGAGACCATTTCGATGGCCTGTTTGCCAGTAAGATGCTCAATATCAAGGCGCAGCATCAGCACACGAGTAAAGTCCTTGTCAATCTCATGTTGCAGTCCAGCCTCATCATGAGGGGCATGGCGGTGACCCAGCAGGCGCAGTGCGGCCAGTCGCTCGGCCTCATCGTCGATGATGTGGACTTGGCCAAAGGCGATGACACTCTTGAAATGAGTGGTAAAAGTCTCAGGGTGAACTTCATCCTGGGCAATGACGCAAAAAGAGCAACGGGAATCGTTGCGGATGGCATCGATCTTGTGACCGTGCAAGGCAGAATGGAAATAGAGACAACCGTCGGCATAGACGTGGCTCAAAGGCACGGTATAGGGATAACCACCGTCTCCCATAACAGCCAACACGCCCGCAGTGGATTGGCACAGAATGTCAACGCATTCGTCTTGAGATAATTGCTGCCTGATGCGGCGCATGGGTCTAAACTTCTCCATATTATGACAATAACTTGAGTCCGATGATTGAACAGATGAGCGTTGTGATGAAAAACAAGCGCCAGAAAGTCGCAGGTTCATGGAAAAACACGATGCCAACGATAACAGTGCCCACTGCACCGATGCCGGTCCACACGGGATAAGCGGTCCCCAATGGGAGAGTTTGAGTCGCCCGTGCCAGCAGTCCCATACTCAGGAATGTAAACACCAGGAAACCACCCATCCAGCTCCACCATTCCAGTCCACTGACAGCACGGGCGCGCCCCAAGCAATAAGTAAAACCGACTTCACACAATCCAGCAATAATCAAGATAAACCAGTTCATAGCATGAAAAATAGTCTTGCGCCTACTTGAGGGCTGCAAGACTATCTCGGCGTCTCCTTCTTGAGGCACCACAAAGTTACATCAAATAATTAAAACTGCGCCTTAATTAATCGACGTTTTTGATAAATTTGGCAGGATTGCCGCCAACTATCGTGTTGGGGGCCACGTCCTTGGTGACGACGGCACTGGCGGCAACAACGGCATTCTCGCCCACTGTAACACCCGGCAGGATAGTGGCTCCGGCTCCAATCCAGGCATTGCGGCAGATGTGCACCGGCTTGCAGATGAGCAACGCGTGGTCATGCAGGTCGTGGTTGTTGGAGATGAGCTGGGTGTTGGCTGCGATCATCACATCGTCGTCAATGGTAATGCCACCGCGCGACATCATGAGGCAACCGCCCATGATCATCACATTCTTGCCGATGGTCACCATATTGGCGCACACGAGGTTAAGAGGTGGCAACACACGGCTGCCCTCACCTATCTTGCCGATGAAAAGTTCCTTGACCAGATGGTCATATTCCTCGGTGTAAGGCATCGTGTGGTTGATGTCAAACACCAGCTTCACGTCACGCATTCCCTGCTCGAAGTCCTCCGGGGTTGATTTTCTGGGATCTACTACAAATCCTTCCATGTCAGTTGTCGTATTTATTTGTCGTTAATATAGTTTCTTAACTCAGTTGCACTTGGTAGTGGCCTGTCTTAATGGCAGCAATCATGCCACCGTCGACGAGCAGATCGGTACCTGTGATAAAGGTGGCCTGATCACTGAGCAGGAAAGCAGCGGCACCAGCGATCTCGGCGGGATTGCCCACACGCTGCATGGCCGAAGCCTCGATCATCTTCTGGTAAGCCTCGCCAGCGGCATTGAACTCGTCATAGGCCAACGGTGTCACGACGATACCCGGGCTGATGGTGTTGATGCGGGCACCACGCTTGCCCCAGTCCATGGCGGCTTTGCGGACACGCAACTGGTTGGCACGCTTGGAAAGGACATAGGCCACACCGCTGTTGGGAACAGCATCAGGTTGCAAACAAGGCAAATCGGCCAGTTTGTCGCTCTCGGTTACGGTGAGAGCATCTTCCACCTCCTGTGGCAACGGTTCAGGCAACATATAGCCCGTCATGCTGGAAATCAGAATACCGGCACCACCACGAGCCATGACGTTACCAAAGGCATCCAGGGCATAGGCCGAGCCAACGAGGTCGAGATTGATGATGTGTTGGGGGTTGGTCTGGTGAGGCGACGCACCTGCGGTATTGATAAAATACATCACAGGTCCAAGTTCAGAAGCGCGGCGAGCGAAGGTGTAGATACTGTCCTTGTCGCTGGCATCCACCTTCATGGTCTCGACGGCATAACCGCTGTATTCCAATTTCTCACGAGCCGTGTCCAATGCTTTCTCACTGATGTCGCCCAGGAGGACGACACGGTTGGCTGCGATGCGCTCCACAATAGCCATTCCCATACTGCCTGCACCGAGCAGGGCCACTACTTCACGCTTGTCATTGTAATTGAAAATCATGTCGTATTCAGTTTATAATTATTTATTTTGATAATGCAAAATTACTGCAATAACGGCAACTCAGAGTTATCCGAATTGCCGTTAGTTTTTCACATTTTTCCAGAAAAGATTAATGGGTGAGGATTTCCGGGCCTTCCTCGGTCATGACAAAGGTGTGTTCCCACTGCGCACTGGGCTTGAGGTCACCCGAAATGACTTCCCATCCATAGGGGTCATCGGCATCAATAAACACCTTCCAAGTTCCCATGTTGATCATCGGCTCGATAGTGAACACCATGCCAGGAACGAGCAGCATACCCTTCTTGCGCTGGGCAAAGTGGCACACCTCAGGATCCTCATGGAACTTGAGGCCCACGCCGTGTCCAGTCAAGTCGCGCACCACTCCGTAGCCATGCTGATGGGCATAGGGCTCAATGGCGCGTCCGATGTCGTTCACGTCACTCCATGGCCGTGCGGCACGGATGCCAATCTCCAGACACTCCTTGGTAACACGCACAAGTTGTTCCTTCTCGGGAGTGGTATCACCGATGATGAACATGCGTGAAGCGTCGGCAAAGTAGCCATCTAGAATCGTTGTAAAGTCCACATTGATGATGTCTCCCTCACGCAGGATGTCTTTAGCCTTGGGAATACCGTGACAGACCACCTCGTTGATGCTTGTGCAGACACTCATCGGGAAGCCCCCATAGCCTAGGCATGCCGGAATCGCACCATGGTCGGCGCAGTATTCACGACATATCTTGTCAATCTCCAGCGTTGACATGCCAGCATGAATCTCCTGCCCGATAGTGTCAAGGACACCTGTGTTGACGATGCCGGCACGACGGATGCCCTCGATCTGTTCAGGGGTCTTGATCAGGTCACGGGAGGGAACGATTGCACCCTTGCGCTCCAGGTCCATAATGCGACGGTCAAACTCTGTGGGTTCTCCCTTAGGAATATAATGTAATCGATGTTTTGCCATATTTTTTATAATAGTTCTACTGGAATTAACGGGGCAAAGGTAATTATAAAAGGTAAATATCATATAAGATAGCCAATAAAAATATAAAGCCCCATTGTTAAAAAAATGTTATTTTCAGCAGAGATTCTCAATGTTTTAGGCACTTTGCTACATCTTATAAGATTTATTTTTTGTACTTTTGTGCGTTATTTTGAAATTTAACTTATTTACATTAAATAATTGATTAAAAGACAGAAAGTTATGAACATTTCGCACATCGAACACGTGGGAATCGCTGTCACCTCGCTTGAGGAGGCTATTCCTTTCTACGAGAACATGCTGGGCTTCAAGTGCTTTGCTATTGAAGAAGTTGCTGACCAAAAGGTAAGGACCGCCTTTTTCCAGGTAGGCCAGACCAAGATTGAGCTGCTCGAGGCAACTGCTCCCGAGAGCGCAATCGCCAAGTTCATCGAGAAGAACGGTGGCCGTGGTGGTATCCAGCACGTTGCATTTGCTGTTGAGGACGGCGTGCAGAACGCATTGAACGAAGTACAGGAGAAGGGTGGCCGCGTTATCGACGCACAGCCCCGCAAGGGTGCCGAGGGCCTGAATATCGCCTTCCTGCATCCCAAGACCACTTGTGGTGCCTTGTTAGAGCTTTGCGAAAATCCCAACAAGTAATCAAGACCGATAGACATGGGAAAACAACTCGATAAAATCCAAGAGCTGATCGAGCGTCGCGAGAAAGCACGCCTGGGCGGTGGCGAGAAGGCTATTGCCAAGCAGCACGAGAAGGGCAAATTCACTGCCCGTGAGCGAATCAATATGCTCCTTGACGAGGGCAGCTTTGAGGAACTGGACATGTTTGTTCAGCATCGCTGCACCAACTTCGGCATGGAGAAGAAGACCTATGATGGTGACGGCGTCGTGACCGGTTTCGGTACCGTCGGTGGCCGTTTGGTTTACGTCTTTGCTCAGGATGCTACCGTCATTGGTGGTTCACTGGGTGAGACCATGGCACTGAAGATGTGTAAGGTGATGGATCTGGCCATGAAGCAGGGTGCTCCTGTCATTGGTCTGAACGACTCGGGCGGTGCCCGAATCCAGGAGAGTGTTAACGCACTTGCTGGTTATGCCGAGATTTTCCAACGCAATATCAACGCATCTGGTGTTATTCCCCAGATCAGCGCCATCCTTGGCCCCTGCGCCGGTGGTGCTGTTTACTCCCCTGCCCTTACCGACTTCATCATCATGGCTAAGGGTATCTCCTTCATGTTCCTGACCGGTCCCAAGGTTGTTAAGACCGTGACTGGCGAGAACGTGACCCAGGAGCAGCTGGGTGGTGCTGGTGTTCATGCCAGCAAGAGCGGTGTGGCACACTTTGCCGCCGAGACTGAGGAAGAGGCTATCGCCATCATCCGTCAGTTGTTGAGCTACATGCCCAGCAACAACATGGAAGAGACTCCCCGTGTGGAGTGCACCGATCCCATCGACCGCATGGAGGATGCTCTGAACAGCATCATCCCCGAGAGCGCCAACGACCCCTATGACATGTATCAGGTCATCAGCGCCATCGTCGATAACGGTGAGTTCCTTGAGGTACACAAGGACTTTGCCAAGAACATCATCGTCGGCTTTGCCCGCTTCAACGGTCAGTCGGTGGGCGTTGTCGCCAACCAGCCCAACTGCATGGCCGGTGTTCTCGACGTAAATGCTTCCAAGAAGGGTGGCCGCTTCGTGCGCTTCTGCGATGCCTTCAATATTCCTCTGGTAACCCTCGTTGACGTGCCTGGATTCCTGCCCGGTACCGGTCAAGAGTATAACGCCGTGATCATGAACGGTGCCAAGTTGCTCTATGCCTATGGTGAAGCAACTGTGCCCAAGGTTACTGTTACCCTGCGCAAGAGCTACGGTGGCTCTCACATCGTGATGAGCTGCAAGCAGCTGCGTGGTGACTTGAACTATGCATGGCCCAGCGCCGAAATCGCTGTGATGGGCGCTGCCGGTGCTGCCGAGATTCTGTACGCCAAGGATAGCAAGAACTTCAAGACCCAGGCCGAGGAAGCCAAGGCCGCTGGTGACGAGAAGAAGGCCAAGGAGCTGCTCGAGGCTGGCAAGAAGTTCATCCAGGACAAGGAGGACGAGTACAACAACCTCTTCTGCACGCCTTACAATGCAGCCCGCTATGGCTACATCGATGACGTGATTGAGCCGAGGAATACCCGCTTCCGCGTTATCCGCGCTCTGGAAGTGCTGCGCACCAAGAAGTTGACCAACCCTGCCAAGAAGCACGGTAACATCCCCTTGTAATCTCAATGCATTCCACTATTATGAGTAAAAGAGCATTGACACTGATGCTGCTGTGCGCCATCCTCGCACTGCCCACGTTGGCCCAGGGCCGCAAGAACGTGCGTATCAACGAGGTAATGGTGCAGCAGGACACTACGGGCGGCGATGGCTGGGTCGAGTTCTATAACTCGTCCTATGGTACTAATGCCGTCGAGAAGATGTTCATCACCACGCTTAGCCGCGAGGAGATTCAGAAGGTCTTCGATATGAACAAGGGCACCAACAAGAAGCCCAATCAGGTGCTGCTCGAGCTGTGTGAAGCCCGTCCCATGGACATCTATGAGATTCCCCGTGGCGATGAGCGCAACACCAAGATTGCTCCCCGCACCCACTTTGTCATGGAAGCCGACGGTAACCCCAAGGCTGGCACGTTCCACATGCCTTTTACCTTCACTGCCGGCAAGGACAATTATATCGCCCTCTATGACGTGAATGGTGACCTGGTTGATGACGTGACGATTCCCGCCACGCTCAATCCTGGTGAAACCTATGCTATCAAGGCCGAAGGCCGTCTGCCCAGCGTGTTGAACGACAACATTCCCGCTGACTCCATTTGGACGGTTAAGGACGGAAAGACCATTGAGACCGCTATCACCAAGGGTAATTACAACATCCGAGAGGTGAACGAGAACATCGATGCTTTCCACGATAAGGATCCCCATGGCTACTGGATTGCCTTGCTTGCAATGTCGGTAGTGTTCGGAGCCCTTGCCATTCTCTATATCTGCTTCAAGTTGTTCGGCATCGTCAGCAAGCGCAGTGCTGGTGACAATGAGGCAGAGGTTAGTGCTCCTGTAGCACAGGCCGCCGCAGCTGTGCCCGCCAGTGGTGACCTCGACGGTGAGAAAATGGCAGCCATCTGCTTCGCCTTGTATCAGCACTTGAATGCCCATGACCAGGAGAGCGGTGTTCTGACACTGACTCCCCGTGATGGTTCGGCCTGGGCCACCAAGGCCGGTCTGATGCGTGAATTACCTGTTATCAAGAAATAATCATATTTTCAGTTATAAGTCTTCAGCGACCAGTTGTCAGCAGCATCCGCATTCAACTGAAAACTGAAAACTGAGAACTAAAAACTTAATACAAAATGAAGGAATATAAATATAAAATCAATGGAAACGAGTACAATGTTGCCATTGATAACATTGAGGGCAATATCGCCCACATCCAATTGAACGGTGTGGCCTATGACGTTGAGTTGCCCGAGCAGCCCAAGGCCGCTCCCGCCGTGAAGCGCGTAGCCGTGAGCGATGCTCCCGTAGCCGCTCCCAAGCCTGCAGCCCGCAAGGCCGCTCCCGCAGCTGGTGGTCACGTGATCGAGTCACCGCTTCCCGGCGTGATCAAGGACATCTTTGTCAAGGTAGGTCAGCAAGTCAAGGCCGACGATGTCGTTTGCATCCTCGAGGCCATGAAGATGGGCAATGAGATCCATGCTGGCGTTGACGGTACCGTCAAGAGCATTGAGGTATCGAAGGAGGATTCGGTACTCGAGGGTAACACAATCATGGTAATCGGTTAATAAAATCCATTGATTATGGTACTGCTTGATGCTTTCCTGTTCAATAAGTTGATGGACTTCTGGCATTTTACCGGATTCTACAACTTTGATTACACTAACCTGATCATGATTTTGGTCGGCCTGTTCTTTATCTATCTGGCCATCAAACATGATTTCGAGCCCATGCTGCTCGTTCCCATCGGCTTCGGTATCTTGATCGGTAACATTCCGTTCCAGCCCGGCAACGAAATCGGCATCTATGAGGAGGGCTCCGTGTTGAACATCTTGTATCAAGGTGTGCGCAACGGATGGTATCCACCTCTAATCTTCCTGGGAATCGGTGCCATGACTGACTTTGGCGCCCTCATTGCAAACCCCAAACTGATGCTTGTGGGTGCATCTGCCCAGTTCGGTATCTTTGGCGCTTACATGATTGCCTTGGCACTGGGCTTCATGCCCGACCAGGCAGGTGCTATTGCCATCATTGGTGGTGCCGATGGCCCCACGGCAATCTTCCTGTCGTCAAAGCTGGCTCCCAACTTGATGGGCGCTATTGCTGTGAGTGCGTATAGCTACATGGCCCTCGTGCCGGTAATCCAACCGCCCATCATGCGACTGCTCACAACTGAGAAGGAGCGCAAGATGCGCATGAAGCCTGCCCGCAAGGTGAGCCAGAACGAGAAGATCCTCTTCCCGATCTTTGGCCTCATCTTGACCTGCTTCGTTGTTCCCTCGGCTATTCCCCTGCTGGGAATGCTGTTCTTCGGCAACTTGCTGCGTGAGAGCGGTGTGACCAAGCGTCTGGCCAATACTGCCAGCAACGCCATGACCGACATCGTGACCATTCTGCTCGGTATGACCGTAGGTGCCTCGACTCAGGCTTCGCAGTTCCTGACCAAGGAGACTATCTTTATCTTCTTCCTCGGTTTCTGTGCATTTGTCATTGCAACCTGCTCGGGTGTGCTGTTCGTTAAGATCTTCAACCTGATCCTGCCGAAGAGCAAGAAGCTGAACCCGCTGATCGGCAATGCTGGTGTTTCGGCCGTTCCCATGGCTGCACGCATCAGTAACGACCAGGGTTTGAAGGCTGATCCCAGCAACTACCTTCTCATGCACGCTATGGGTCCCAATGTGGCCGGTGTGATCGGTTCGGCAGTTGCCGCTGGTGTCCTTCTGGGCTTCCTCGGATAAAAACTAACTTTATCCTCTATATCAATGATTCAGGCGACCTCCATGAGGCCGCCTGAATTTATACTAATACAACTACACAGAATCACTTCTTGAACATGCGGTCGATGGTGCGTTTGTCCTCGCGCTCCTTGATGCTCTGCCGCTTGTCGAATTGCTTCTTGCCTCGGCCAATAGCAATAACCAGTTTGGCCAGACCTCGCTCATTGATGAAAAGGCGAAGCGGTACAATCGAGAAACCAGGCTGCATGGTATCCTTGCCGATGTGACGTATCTCCTTGCGGTTGAGCAGCAGCTTGCGGTCACGATGGGTCGTGTGGTTGTTGTAGGAACCGAAACTGTATTCAGCAATATACATGTTCTTGACCCAGATCTCGCCATTGATGACCATGCAATAGGTATCAGTCAAGCCACACTTGCCTTGGCGAATGGATTTAATTTCTGTTCCGGTCAAGACTATGCCAGCCGTGAATGTTTCTATGATCTCGTAATCAAAGGTGGCCTTGCGGTTCTTTATATTTACAGTTGTATTGTGGTTGTTGTTTCGTGCCATAGCTAATCAATTTTTCATTTAATGATGAACAAGCCGAGGACAGCCTCAAGCAGCAAGGGCAAGCCCAATAACAAGGCAGAGGACAACACAACGAACTTGGCTACTTTTTCCTTCTTCACAAACAGATGATCTGTGCCACGATAGGCCATCCAAGGCAAGTAGAGCATCAGGAACTTCACTGGGGCGAAGTCACTGGGCAACAGCTTGCTCAGAATTATGAGAAGTACAAGGAAAATCAGATTATACAGGATGTAATCATTCAATCGTGCTGTCGCTCCCTCGGTCTTGACGAGCTCAGGGTAAAAACCTCCCAAGAGGTAGATAATGATGTAATAACTAATGAAATAGGTGGAGAAGAGCACGATGCCAGTCATTAATGACGTGGTAAAAGAAATCGTGCTATCATAAATCATGGGCACAAAGCATGAGAGACCCAACACACACAACAAAGGCATGTATGCGCTGCGCAATACCTTACCCGTGGGGATATTAGACTCATTGATGACTTCCCACCCATATTTAGGGGCGGTAATCACACACCATATGTTCTGCCAAATGCTCATTGTCAAAATTTGCGGGTGCAAAGATACATAATTATTTACAAATATAAACTCTGTTGGGCGAATTTAATTTACATTAGCAAAAACCATGCCGAAAAATTGGCTCAAACAGATGGATTCATTAACTTTGCCTGAAATTAGTATTATTAACCAACCAACATCAAGAAAATGAAGAAAATATTATTAGCAATGAGCGCGGTCTTGCTAGCGCTAGGTGCATGCACCACTCAAGGAGGCGAAGAGACAACAACAGCCACTACTTCTAGCGACAACAATGGCAATGCCGCTATCGAGAACATCATGACTCGTACAAGCATTCGACAGTTCAAGGATCAGCCTGTAGAACAAGAAAAGATTGACATCATGCTTAAAGCTGCCATGTCGGCGCCGACAGCAATGAACATGCAACCGTGGCACTTCATTGTCATTGACGACAAGAACACCATTGGCATGCTCTCTGGCAAACAGCCTACTAACGCCCCGCTGCTGATTGCCGTTTGCGGCGACACCGACAAAACTAAGACACCCGATGGCAATGGCAATATGCCGGACTTCTGGGTGGAAGATGCGTCGGCGGCAACCCAAAACCTGCTGCTTGCCGCACATGCCCTGGGGCTGGGAGCCGTTTGGACAGCAGCATATCCCGCAATGGACCGCACTGCTGAAATTGCGAATGTATTGAACTGCCCGCAGAACATTATTCCTCTGGCAATCGTCCGCATTGGATATCCTGATGAGTCGCCAGAACCCAAGGATAAGTTCAAGGAAGAGAACATCAGCTACAACAAGTATGGCGGCAAGAAGGAATAATCACCGTCCTACACAATAACGAGAAACTCGTCAAGAATTAAAAGTTGACGAGTTTCTTGTTATATAATGATTTCAAGCCAAGTCAGAAGAGGAATGTGTGATACAATTCGGGTGCCAAGACACTGCTCATGTTAACCGATGCCTTGATCATCTCATAAAAAATATAGTATAGGTTGAGGAAAACCATCGCTGCGAATGGAACCCAACGACGTTCTCGCCAGAGGTAACACAACGCATAGGATATCATGACGAGAAAAACTCCTCTCAAGAGTTCTCCTGGCCGCCTCAAGTACAACGTCGTGCTGGCAAATAGGTTCACATAGGCAATATATACCAGAGACAAGCGATAGATCGCAGCCAAGTAAGGGTCTCCATTGAAGAAGCGCTTGATGGACGGATAGTACCAGATAATGATTCCTATAGATAGGATCGGGAATAGTCGAGTAGGCCCCATGACCGTCCAGAACACATACTCGGCATCATTACTGGTGAACAAGCGGTAATAATGCCCATAACCCAAAAGACTCGCAAGATAACCGATACGCTCAAAGCACCATTGTATCCACTGCGGGAAAAAGCCAAGCGCCACAATGACCAACAACACAACAAAGGGTACCATGCGTTTTACTCCCCCACGCATGGGAATCAGGGGCACAAAATATAGTGGAATCAGTAGCACCGAGATGCGGTGTATCAACATTGCTACCAGTGATAATGCTAGATAAAGCCAGAACTTGCGCTTAACGATAAGCTCCACCATGACAAGCATAAGACACTCGACTACAGCCTGGCGGATAGCGTTCATCCATTGCAGGTACATGGGGCCGATCAATAGACAAATTGCCACCCAAGGCAGGAGGATCTTGCGATGCCGCAACGCATAATACAACAAGATGATGTGGAAGGCTGCCCAGAATGCAAAGTAAAACGCATAGTGCAGACCGGCCCTTGCCATTGCTATTGTGATCAAGTCGAAACCTGGCTCAAAGTTTTCACGCGAGTACTGTCCAAGGGACTGCATCGCCATGTAGTTGCTGTAATACATGTTGTAGTCCCAACTCGTCTGCCAGCGCAAGGCCGATACCAGGACATAGACCGATATTGCAGCAAGGATCTCCCATGACAAGAACGGCAGTTCTCCCCCACCCTGAGCCATCAGCCGCTGCTCGCGCTGGCCCACATGCCAGCCAAGCCATGCCATCAGTGCGGCAGTTCCCAGGTAGACGGCTAGACTGAATAGCATGGCGAAATCATTTTATTTAACAAGAGACATGTTAATCGACAAGCCATAGTTGCTGTTGGTTGTCGGATAAGACGTGGTGGACACAAGCGGCGTATTGGTCTGATAATCGAAGTAAGCACCCATGGTGATGCGCTTGCTCACAACGTAATTGGCCGTGAAATTAATGCCCCAAGTGCGGGTACCACTGGTCGGCTGGGTCGTATTGGAATCAATCTTGCGGATCAGAGCGGTATTGCTCGACATCTTCACGTTGAGGTTGAGCGTGAGGTCGTTGTTCACGTTCTGCTGCTTTTTCTTGAGTTTCAATACCTGGTTGAAGTTAGCAATCTTGTAACTACCGCCCAAGGTGAAGCTCTTGCTAGAGGCCTCGACCAGCTGTGCCGCCGACGAGTTGAGCGTGAGTGTGCGCTGGTCATCATACTGCATGTTCAACGAGATGTCATTGAAGAATGTCGCATTGAAACCGATGAGAGGCGCAAATTTCTCGGTCAACGTCACTGATGAGATATTATAAGGTGACGACGGGATTGCACCACCGGTAAGAGCGTCTTGTGTAAAGCCCAAGCCATTACCGATTGTCACCCAATCACTAAATGACGAGAACGAACCGACACTATAAACACATTGATATGCATGATTGAGGCTGAACGACTTAAACATCTTCTTGAAGAAGGGGATGCGCATCAATCCATCGTATGTCACACGCCAGTTAGGAAGGATTGCCTTGATATCCGGGAACGGGTTCAGATTAACCTTTCCAGGATCCTTGCCTGAATAAGCTGCAAGGAAAGCGGGAATGAGCACGTCGCTGCTCGACGTGTTAATATCACCATTGTCCACGCTATAAGGTCTACCACCCAATCTGCCACGCAGGAAGCCCAAGTCGGGATAAGTCGTGCCTTCATAGCGCTGGCGCAACCTATCGGCAACAACAGGGATGTTGCTCAAGAATTTTTCAAAATACTCACTCTTGTAGTCATTGCTCGACGACACGCTCTTCAATGCTGAAGCAATGGCAACATGGGTCTTGGTATAACTACCACCATAGATAATAGTGGGGTTATCGTACATGAATTGGATCTGGTTGGTCCTGTTATCAGTCCTGTTGCCCGTGAGTGTGATCTTGAGACCAGCGATAGGTTCAAGCTGGATCTCGGCATTGAACTCCTTGGTGCTAGCATACAAGGCAGGTGTCGTTTGCGTCGTGTCAGACATCAGCCATCCATTGTTCTTCGCCTTCTCAATGAAAGACATGCCTTCGAAACCGAATGCGAATCCAAGTCCGGGAGCCATGGCATCACCATAAGCGCGAGTCTGCCCGAAGGCATCTCCGATGTCAGGAACGAACTGAGGCAGATTGAGCGAGGTGGTGTGCTTCCAGCGGATGTTCACACTGCGTACACTCATAAGTAGACGCGTGGTATACTGTGCAGCCTCGGTAAAGAAGTTGTGCCGTTCCTCTTTCTGCACCTCGGTGATGACAAACTTGAGGTTCTCCTCACCCAGGGTTGTGATTTCCACATTATCTTTGTCCTTTACCTTGTACTCCACCTTGAAGGGCTTATCATCGGTGGTAGTTGCACTCACCTTGACATTCTTGACACCCATCTTGTGGTTAATGACAATCGCAGAGTCAGGACTCAGTTTTATCGTACGAGAGAAGCGTTTGGGTTTCTCCTTCTTGGGACGCTGCTGCTGTTGTTTAGAACGACTTGTGTTCTTGCTGGAGAATCGCTCTTCCACCTTCTTGAGATAAGGAATCTTGGAGTAGAACTGCTCCAGAGCAAATCGTCCGTCAATCGAACGAGACGTCTGGTTGGCAATCGAGTTACCAGAGGAAACGTTACCGACAATCGTGGCTCGATCCCAACGATAGGTTGAATTATATGACAAGTTGGCAGTTATCCAGCTCAAGATGGGTATCTTGTTGAACGGTGCCTTATAGGAAACCGTAAAGGTCTGATTATAGGACCACGGAGTTCCCAAATCCTTAATTGAATTCATCACCGAGTCGCGCCAGTCACGATAGGCATCGGGGAAGAGCTTCCTGTTCACTTGACCGACGGGTTCAAGGATATGTGCCGTGGTATTGCTGTTGAACGACGCAGAGAGTGACTTAGTGAAGCTCCAGGACAAAGCGAGCTGACGATCCCACAAGAAATTCTTGCTGACAGAAACAGGCAGCTCTACATCAATGCCCGTCTCGTTACGAGTCTGTTGTTCGTAGTAGTATCTCGAAATGTTTGTTCCGAATGAAATATTATCTGGTAACCAGCGGAGCTCCCAATCACGGAAGAACTGCATGCTCTTGTTTTTCTCATTGATGAACGAAGAGAACGGTTTGAATGGCTTCACATAGGGAGTCCATGAATACTGCATGCTACCACGGTAATCGTTAGTATTCTCATACACATTCTCCGGATCATTCAAGTGCTGCTTGCTGAACGAGTAACTAAAGCTGAAATTGTCAGGATCCCATGGCATGGGATTCTTCATTGTCTTCACGCCGAATTTCAAACCAGAAATCGAGAAATTGCTGGCAGTGCGCTGGGTGACAGCATATTCCTTAATGCTATCCTGTTGCTGCTTGGTGTCACAAGCGTCGATAGCCTCCTTCAATTTAACGTCCTGATCCAGAGGATTGTATTTGGGTGTGGTCTTCTCGTTGCTATAGGAATAGTAGATGGGTGCATTCAGCTTGGCTTTCTCGGGGATGAAACGGCCCAAGTCGGTCTGAATTGCGATGTTGTATTGGTCATAGTTGTCGAGACGGCGCATCGACAAGCTCTGATCAACCGAACCGAAGCCTTCGGTTTCCTTATGGTAACCCACATTGAGTGTCGCGATATCACTCATGTTTACCACCATCGAGGCCTTAGCTGCCCAACCGCCCTCGCTATCAAAGTCGGTCACGCGCAGCTCATCAACCCAAACAACGCAGCTCTTGGTGGTCGGTGAGTTGTTCCGGACACCAATCAGCATCACGCGAACCTTGCTCAGCGACGGATTACCCATCACATAGACCTTATTGTTGGGATGAGCATCATCAACATCCTGATAACGTATTGCGTACCCTACCCCCGATACGCCTGCCATCTTATCGGCATTGCGGTTCTTCTTTGCGTTGATGAGCACATCAAGATCGATATCCAGCATGTTCTCCTCGGGCCATACCTTAAGGCGGTCCGACGAGCTGTTGGTACTATATTTGCCGGCAGGGGTTAAAGTCAACGGTATCTCGTATTCATAGTAGTTATTCTTCACGTCTGAACCCAAGCGGATGAACATGGAGATATCACCATTGCGCAAATTGGTTTCATTGCCGATTGTAGCCTCACTGTGAACAAACATCTGCAAACGCTTGTAGGTCCTAAGGTCCAAGTCGGTGTTACGATAGACGCCACGGGCATCACCAGCATCAAGGTCATCAATGGTTAACTGCATGGATTGTTCATTGAGCTGGGTAATCTGCGACTGGCCACTATCAATGATGCGTGAAACGCCAGGAGGCAAGACGTAGTTAACCGGGTCACGAGATGCGTTCTCCTCAATGTTGACTGTATTGATGCTGATACTACCGTTGGCAGGCTGATCTCCTCGCAGGTTGAGATTATATTTATAGTTACGCCACTCGCCACGGACAAGCTCAAGCGATGCAAAACGCAAGTGTGTCGTACCACGGAATCCAGTCATGAACATTCGCATGAAACGGATGGTGGAGAAGTCCTGGATACTACCGACCTTCTTCTGGTAATCGGCCAGAGGAATGGTAAATTGGTACCAGGTGGCAACCTGCGTCTCGCCATTGCGGGTATGTACATTAGCAACCTGCTTGTCTGTGATATAGTTCATGCCCACTCTCATTGAGTCGGGGTGTATAGCTACACGATACTGGAAATAGCGCTCATACTCGTTCAGCGTGTTATCTTGATTGATGTCTTCAACATCAGGTGTGGAACGCGATGTCTGGTACTGGCTATCGGAGGCATCAGTCTGTGACAGTGAGTTGCCGTCAGTACCATTATAATGCTTATATCGGTCGTTGATCGTGGCCCTGATGTTGTCATAGTACGAACTGCGGTAAAACGAGTAATTGTCTCCCGCAGGGTCATTGAATGGAGAGAAAGGATCGGACTGCATTTGATCAATAGTTGATCCCGGCAATACCGAACGCAGTTCATTAAGGAAGCGGACGTATGACTCATGCTTTAACTCTTCAGCGTCAGAGAGTCCATCAAGACCCACGTCTTGAAGAATGCGGGCACCATTTGTATTGTCGAATGCATAGGTCAAAGATGTCTGAGATGACACCTTACCCCAAACCGTATTGGAGATATAAGTAGAGTCTCCGTTAACGGGAAGTCCGTTCTCATAACTCTTGAGACCATCCTTAAGGATATCCTCGCTGATTTCACCCAAGTTGAAATAAAGCGAACCACCATCACTGTTATCCAAATCAGGATCCATAAAGGGGTCCAGCATCCAGAACTGGATATACTCAATATTAGACTGCTCAAAGTTGGTGTTATCAATTTTCCTCATGATACCACCCCATCGTCTCTCGGGATACTTCAGATAGCCATCCTGGTCAACATCAATGCCATCAAGGTTGTACGGGCCTCTTTCTCGAGGATAATAAGAAAGATTGAGCGTCTGAACGACAGATGACTCACCATAGTTGAGCTCGCGGCCCGGGAACACCTCGCTGAAGGCCACCTCACGTGCATAGGGATAGGACAAAGCATCCAAGTCACTCTTGATATAGCCTGGAGCATAAGACGAGTTGCGTTGCGTGAATAAACGGTCAACGTAGTACCAAGAAATCAAAGCTCGGTTCTTGCCATAGTCCACATTATTACTGAGTGCGGCTTCGGGAAAGAGTGCGTTAGCCGAAGGGTCATAAGGTGTGGATGCCAGGAACCAAGAGAAAGGAGCGCGGATGTCAATACCCGACTGTGTGGACTCAAAGTCATCAATATAGGAACTACCCGAGTTAGAACCTCTCTTGGCCTGATGGGGAACCAACTGGGCAAACTCACCGAGGAAACTGACACTCGATGGAGCGACAGCATTGACAGTAGGAATCTTGTTGAGCAGATTGGTCAGCCACATGAACTGGCTCTTATAGGACATGTTCACGCCCCAAATCGTATTGTTGACCAGCTCTTTACCGATGGCCACCTTGTCACCGATTGCTTTCTCGCCATAGTGCATGACCGAGGCACCGATGTGGAAATCCTTGTTGATTGCGTAGTCCAAGTCCAGTCCCAATAGGGTCTTGCGTTGCATACTGAAGGTGGACTGGTTCTCTAGAGAAACATTGATGTTGGTACCTGCATCAATAATGCTCTGATTGGTAATTGTAACGGTACCCATCGTGTAGTCGACGGTATAGTCACTATTCTCGGTCAAGGTAACGCCACCGGCAGTAACGACAACCGAACCTCGCGCCACATTGGTGGCATTGAGCCTGATCACGTTACCAGAACTCGACTGATACTCACCAGCAAGAACAAACTTATTCTTATCACTGAACTGCTGGGCGACAGTGAGCGTAGAATCATAGAGCTCAGTATAGATGTATTTGCTGGCTACCGCGTCATCATTGAATTGGGTACGCAAATGCTCACCGAAGGGTTCCACAACAGGGAAGATGATTTTACCCGTAGATGACTGCACAGTGTAATTCTCAATGTAGTCAAACCTACCATCGATGTTGGTTTCCTGGTTAGCGTCCAAGCGGTCAAGATTCATCACCTGCAACAATGGTTTGCCATTGATATTGCCAGCAGGGATATAGGTCAGCTCATTACCAGTGGTATCACTCAGGTACTTGATATTGAGCTTGAAATTATTCTTCTGCACTTGATAAGCGCCGAGGGCATAAACGTTCTTCATGGCCAAGTCCCACATGGGATAGGATGGAGATGAAGTCGTGCTCTTCAGCATCTTTACATATAATGACTGGTCGGTCGAGGTGACATCTCCAGAGAACTCACCCACTTTATAAGTCCGACCGCGATAGGTATACTCGTAGGCAACAGCCAGGATCTCATCACTGGAGAGAGCCGTCTTGAGCATGATGTAGCCTAGACTATGATTCACCGTGTACTCAGAACTTGAAAGCAGGCGGGCGCTCTCGATTTTCTCATAATCCTTACCACCTTCAAAGTCATAAGCCTTCAAGGGCTGTAACTCAATAGAAGCCTTACTCATGTAACGGGCGTCAGGATACTGCTCCTTGATCTCGTTGAGCAACGTATTGGAATTATTGCTAGGTATTATCTCACCGGTGGGTATCCAGTGGTGGTTGTAGATGTTAAGCTCATCACCCTCGCCCAGGTCCATAAAGCCCATGATATTGCGAGACTCATTAAAATTGTTGCGCTTGTTGGTAATCCAAACCTCAATACGCGTGATGTTCACGCCCGACGACACCAACGGGAGGTTAGAGCACCACTCATCATAATGGTCACGGAAATAATGTGACAAGAAAAAGTTCCTGTTCTGGTCATACTTGTCGGCAGAAATGTAGAACTCGGTCGTCTGTGATCCACCTTTACTGCTGACAGTCTGGGACTCGCTATTCTGCTGAGACACAAGTGCAGTGGCTGTCAATTTGCCAAACTGCAACTTAGTCTTGATACCGAAGAGAGCCGCGCTACCATGAATCAGAGAAGAACCGGTCGTCATACTCACGTTACCAGCCTCAATATTCTTGATGATCTCATCTTCCTTACCCTCATAGGCAAGTTTCAGGTTCTTGCTGTCAAAATCAAAAGTCGCTCCCGTATTATAAGACATGTTGAATTTCATCTTGTCGCCGACGGTAGCTGTGATATTGGCCTGAATCTTCTGATCGAAATCGAAATATGTCTTTCGGCGTTGTGAAACAGATAAGGCGGGGTTATCAGTAGAGTTGCTCTTTACACCCATGTTAATGACCACCGAACCAGTCGTCTTGAGCTGAACACCACCAGGACCGAAAACCGATTCCAGCGGCCCCATGCCAAATTGCATATCCAGGAAATTGAACGGGTCTTTCTCATGATTCTGAGCACTCTCGGCATTCTTCTGACGATAATACTCCATCATGGAGCGCCTGAAGTCCATATTGCTGAATTCATCAGAAGACATGATGTAGGGTGTCACAATATCATGATCACCCAAGCGGGTGTGAATGACATAGCAACCAGTCTCGGGGTCGAACTCGACCTCGCTGGTGATATTGGACGGTGTCTTCAAGTCTGCAGCATACTCCTCCGTGCCCTGTACGTCAGTATAATTCTGAGGCACAGTTGGTTTAACTTTAAATTGCAGATCCAAGGGCGGAGGGGTTGCCTGGTCTCTCAATGAGGGTCTCACGGGAGCAGGTGGAGGAGGAGGCAGCGTACTCGTCACGTACTGAGCAAGCACAGTTCCATTGCCTGCCCACCATCCGAGGAGAGCACCAACAATTATCGCTAAAAATATTTGTTTTCGGTTCAGCATGAACTATTATCAATCAACGTCAGTTAGTGGGCACTGCCGTCACATCATCTTAAGTGCCTGCTTGATAGCATTCTCGGCACTGAGTGCCGGATTGCTGGCAAAGAGGGACTTAAGAACCTTCTGAGATGCTTGTTGAGAGAATCCCAACATGACAAGAGCAGCCAGTGCTTCATCGAAGGCTTCGCCCGCGGCAATACCCTTTTGATTTAATAACGTATCATCTACTGGTTTTATTTTATCTTTCAGGTCAACTATTATTCGTTGAGCTGTTTTTCCGCCAACCCCCTTAACCGACTTGAACAAAGCGACATTGTTTCCTGCAATAGCTTGGGAAAACTCATCAGCACTCATTGAAGACAGTACCATGCGGGCCGTGTTAGGGCCAACACCAGATACAGAGATCAAAAGCATAAAAGCCTGGCGCTCCTTCTGGGTAGCGAAACCATAGAGCAAATGAGCATCCTCTCGTATGGCTTCATAAACAAATAATTTGGCATCTTCACGGTTACCTCTAGACAATGAGTCGAAGGTCGTGAGCGAAATATTCATCATGTATCCGATGCCATGATTCTCAATAACGGCAAAGGCAGGGTTCAACTCGGCAATAGAGCCTTTAATATAATCGATCATGATTGTGTTATTTTAATATCAAGTCAATAATTGCATTAACGTCCGACAATTGTATCTCACGATCCCGATTGACATCAGCACGCAGCATTGTCATCGGGTCAGGGCAATTCTGACGGTTGAGAAGTATATCGAGAAGTGACAGCACATCAGCAATATTCACTTCCTTGTCATTGTTCACATCACCTGGCATGCAAGTGAGATTGATGGTTCGATCAATAGCAGCAGCTGCATCCAGCTTGCCCGCGCCCCATCGATCGACATCGCCTGTAAGAACCAATTCATCCCTAATTGCGCTGGACCGAAGGATTGAACGCACATCGCTGGAAGTCAACAATGGATTGACTTGAAGCATCAAGGCTACTGTTCCAGTAACTGCTGGAGCGGACATTGAGGTGCCCTGGTTGGCATAATATGGATACTCCATGCCATCAATAAAAACCGAAGCAGGCCATCGCTGTCGGTTTGCTTTGTCATTGTAACGGTTAGCCGAAGAGATCACCCCCAGGCCTGGAGCACAGATGTCGGGGCGTACAATGCCGTTTTCATCTGGTCCGTAAGAAGAGAAATATGCCATTTCTCCTGGATGAGAGAGAGAATAAGTATAGGGGATGCCATTGTGATCGATATAGGAGCGACGAGAGCAATAAGCGCCGACCGAGATGACACTATCGGTAGTCACGAGATCACTGATTGAACCAGCCGCAGTACCTCCAGTCACACCTGCTAAACCATAAGTATAAAAATATGTATTATTAGTACACCAGCCAGACAGATTCACTTGATCGTCAGATGTATATTGCAAGCCCAAGACGCGCTCTGAATCAAGGGACTCAGCATCAAAGACCCAATAGGTGTGGAATCTTACTGGCTGTGTCGACCCGTCTCCAACGACAAGCTGAGGCTCCATCGCGGCAGCATACGTCACCTCTCCTAAAAACAATGCAGCAAAATCCGCATCATCTTCACTGGAGATCGTCATCACAGTATCATCAGGAAGAAGTCCGTAAAACGGAGAAGCATAAATGATATCACCAGTCACACGATTGGCGACGACCAGACGGGAACGATGTACAACATCACGGTCACTCCACATGCTCACATACCCGTTAAACTGAGGTCGCCCCTGCTGCTGCCGTAACAATGTCGTGACGGTGTCGCTCGAATGATGAATAGACTGGTGGAAACAGATGGGTGTATGTCCGTCGTTGCCAGCCGAGAGCACACTGATGTGTCCTGAGCCAGAAAGCGCCTCAAAAGTCTTGCACAGGAATGAAGTGCCATCATTAGGGCCCTCATTGGAACCGATGCTCATATTGATAACACATGGTTTGCCCACCCTGTCGGCATAATCATAGATGTAATTAACCGAATTTGCAATATTGACATCGGTTAACTGGTCAGAAGGCATACCGCAAACTACGATGTCGGCCTCGGGCGCATAACCATGCCAGCCATTGCCAAGGTAACTCCCTGCCGCGGTGCCTGTGGTATGTGTGCCATGTGATGAGCCTGTGAAATCTGTCGTGAGCGCAGCAATCTCTTGCGAGGTCTCATAGCAGCTGCCAGGAAGCCGGTTCCCTTTTATAACAGGTGACATACCGGTAGTATCAGTTGGTAAGTACACCGCCCGCACCCGGGACACTCCATTACCATCACACAGGTTGATGTGATTGAAATCAATACCGCAGTCTATCACGCCAACAATCACACCAGAGCCTTGAATCGGCACAATTAAATCAGATGCAGCATGCAAGCCATCCACACCAGTAAAATACCGTGATGTGTCATTGCACAAGTGAACTCTTTGAGCTAATGACAGCATCCCTACCCCATTGATATCAGAAATATGGCGCAGATTGTCTTGAGAAACAGTTGCAGTCACGAAACCAGGAAAAATTCCGTTAAGCTGCACACCCTGTTCGCGAAGTGAACGGAGTGCAGAGCTGTCTTTTACACTTATGAATACTTGATAGTTTGGATTATCTCTTAACCCTAAAAAAGAACGGTCTAGATGGCGCATTGAGAGTTGAAGCCTTGACGCAGCGCTGAACCTGCTGGCAGCACTCATCGAAGCTACCAGCAGGATCAGTAGAATGAATATCAAGGCAGGTCTCCTCACTCAGTCCATTAATTTAAGATGATGTCGATAATCTCATTAACATCGCTGATGCCGATTTCGCCATCATTATTCACATCAGCACGCCTTAGAGTATCACTGTCGGCCGATCCACCCAAGATGATGTCGAGAAGTGCATTAACATCGCTGATAGTCACCTCTCCATCATTATCCACGTCACCAGACTTATCCTCAATGTGCAACACATATTTCATACCGGCATTGACATCAAGTTTACCATACCCCCAACGGTAATTGTTAGCCGTCATGTAATCATCCTTATAGCATGAGTTCTTTAGGATATTTCGGACATCAGCAACGCTGAGGGAAGGATTAGCCTGCAGCCACAATGCCACAGCACCTGCAACAACAGGAGCAGACATAGAAGTGCCCAAGTCAGGACAGTAGGGGAATTCGACTCCGCCCACATAGGCCGAGGGCTGCCAATAAGCCATATTGGGCGCAGTGACATCATATCGGTTAGCCGACGAAATCACCACACTGCCAGGAGCACACACGTCAGGACGCATACAACCGTTCTCATCGGGGCCATAGGAGGAATAATAGGAAATCTGCTTCGGTTCACTGAAGTAACGGAAGTACATTGAACCATCTCTAAGGGGAACATACTGGCGCGTGTTATATGAGCCGACCGAAATGACGCTATCGGTTGCAGCCAAGTCACTGATGGATCCGTTGGGAGATCCTTTTTCGGCCCAAGAATAGTTGTAATTATTAAAGTAGGCATACTGTGAGGTCCAGACAACAAGATCGGTTGATGACGGCGAATAATACTGGAAGCCCAATGCATAATTACGTGCTTTTGCCTGCATATTAAGATAGCTGACAGTGCTCGAACGGCCACTCACCTCAACCAGTCCCGACATGTCTACGGTACCATCAAAATACTGACCAAGGACAGGATCGGTTTCAGTAGAAATCACTGAATAAGTGCCGCTGCTTGTAGTACCTAAAGCACGCGAGCGGTATAAAATTTCACCATTATTAGTATTGACAACGATAAGCCGGGTGTTAAAGAGTTTGTTCTTGTCTCCCCATGCATTAACACATCCTGAATAGTAAACACTACCTTGATATCCACTGAGTAACGTCACGACCGTATCCTGCCGACTCTGTATCGAAGAGTGTACGCACACGGGATCGTCGCCGTCGTTTCCCGCCGACACGACAAAGACGTGTCCTGGTCCAGCATATTGCTGGATCACACGGTTCAAGTAAGAGGATCCGTCATGAGGACCCACATTGGTACCAAGGCTCAGATTGATAACATATGGCTGATTTTGTCGATTGGCATAATCGTTAATATATGATATACAATTGGCTACAAGAACATCGTTCAACTCATCCTCTGGCATGCCGCACAGCACAAGATCGGCATCGGTAGCGACACCATACCAGTCATTTCCCTTATAGCTGCCTGCGGCAATTCCTGCGACTTGAGTTCCATGAGTTACCATCGGGTCATCGGTAGTCTGTGCAACAATCTGTCTTACCTCCTCGTAACAGCTGCCAGGTAAACGAATAGCTCTAATTGCCACAGACTCTCCCGTGGTATCAAATGGCATATATACAGCTTTCACACGAGGTGTCCCATTGGAATTACACAAGTTAATATGGTTGAAATCAAAACCGCAATCAATGACGCCCATAATGACCCCGCTACCTGTGTATGGTTGAAGAAAACCTACCCCATTGACAACAGGGTCCACTTTGGAATAATATCTAGCACTATCGCTGCAGGTATAAAGAGGGGCTGCCTTGGTCAGATGTGTGATACCCGTAATGGCAAGAATGTCACTAGGATTGACACTCTCATGAATGCGAACTGTAATAAAACCATTATATCTAGCTGTAATGAGGATGCCCAGCCTCCCTAGTTGGTATTGCTGATAATCATTGAGCTCATCCTCAAGTTCCAGAAAAGCATAATAGTCCTTAGCCATCATCAACTGACTGCATTGAAGAGCCAAGATTAACGTCAGCAGGAACAAACAAACCTTTTTCATCACATTAATTTATTAAAAGAATAATCAAAACGGCTTTAACGTCACAAAATTAATAAAAAATAAACTGCAAACATCTAATTTTCATAAAAAAGCGATAAAAAAGCCGGGTGACCGTCTCAATAGTGGTCACCCGGCATGTTTTTTCTTACAAATTATGGTCAAGTCTATTATTTCAGGCTATTGACATAATTGCGCAGAGCCTCATTATCAGGATCATTCTCCAGCCACTTCTGATAGTAAGTCTTAGCCATGGCCTTGTCACCCTTGTTGAAGTAGTAGGTAGCAAGGTAGTTGTAAGCATACTTATAGTAGCGGGTATAGTCGGCCTTATTCTCCTTGCCGTCGAGAATTGTGAGCAGCTCGTTATAAGCAGCCAGAGCAGCACCATTGTTGTTGTCACCCTCACGGAACTTAGCAATCTTGGCCTTCTGGTTCACAATCTGCACGTTACCGGGAACGAGCTTGTCAACCTCATCAATATACTTCTGAGACTTGGCAATAGCGTCAGCAACAGTTGCCGCATCCAAGCCCTCGGTGCTGGCAATACCCAGATAGTAGTTCGACAGCGTGAAGAGGTCATTAGACTTGTTATTGCCACTGTCAACCAGACGCTGATAGTATTCGGCAGCCTTTACAAAGTTCTCGGCATCGGCATAGCTGTCACCCATATAGCGGATCAAGTCAACATTGTTGGGATTGAGCTCAAGGGCCTTCTCATAGGCCGAGACAGCCTCCTGAGGCATACCTGCATTCTGCAGAGCCTGACCATAGTCGGTGTAGTCGCGAACCTCATAGTTGGAACCCTGGGGCACTGCGTTAGCAAAGAACGACTTGCCTGCCTCAACGGCCTCGGGCCACTTCTGCATCTGAACCAGATTGTAGAGTTGCATACGCTTCATGTAGAACACCTTCTCATCTGAGGGGTTGAGCTTGCTGATCAGGTTAGAAGCCAGGTCATAAGACTCCTGATATTTCTCACCGAAGAACAGCAGCTGCACGTAGCGCACCTCGTCCTGGGCAAAGTGGTTAGGATTCTTGATGTACTTGCCATACTGCTCAGCAGCTTTGGCACCCAAGTTGTCGGCATAGTACTTCTCGGCGAGCTCGCGCTGAACCAGTGCTGATCCAGGGACTTTGGCCTGAAGTTCCTCAAGACGCTCAATTGCCATCGCGGGATTCACGTTGAAGTAGGTGTTGGCATACTTCACATAAGCCTCAATGTTGTTGGGGTCCTTATCAAAAGCCAACTCATAGATACCAGCGGCATTACCCCAATCCTTCTTGTCAGCCTTGGTATCGGCCTCAAAGATGTAGCTGTCAGGATCATCGGCATTCCACTTGCGTGCATTCTTGATGCATTTCTCAATATCCTTAGCATAGGTAACGGGATTTGCATCATAGTAAGCACGGGCGATTTCCATTTCCAACTTAGCATCCTTCTTAGACAGCTTGCGGGCCTTCTCAAGTAAGGCCTTTACATCGCCACCGTTCTTGAGAGCGATAGCAGCTTGTCCGACATAGTTGTAAGGATTGGAAGCGTTGGCAGCAATACCTTTCTCAAAGTTGCTAGCAGCCTCGGCAACCTTGCCCTGATGCAGGGCAATCTGTCCCAGGTAGTAGTAAGCCTCGGCCTTGTCGGTGCTGGGGTTATTCAGATTACGCACCAGCAACTCCTTGGCATTGTCCAGCTTGTCAACCTTGTAATACTCGATACCGTCCTTGTAGCCCTGTGCATTGGCTACCAGCGATGCACCCATCAAGATGAGTGATGCAAAAAAGAATTTCCGTTTCATTGTAGTAACAATTTAATGTTAATATTTATCAGTTAATTTCTTTCTGTTGTTTAAATGGCAAATTCTGTGCCAATTTGTCAATTTATTGAACCTCTACATATCTAACTGGCTCGGCAGCAGGCAGAATTCCAGTCTGGAGAATGATCTTCTGACCTATCACACCGGTCAAGAAGGCGTAGAAGCCGTGATCAAGTGTTCCATTATAGGAAGCATCTATGGCCCAAATGGTGCGGACAAGAGGATACTCGCCACTGCTGATGTAGGCCTGATAGGGCTTATAAGCCTGGAGTTTGTCATCCTCACGCACGGGCATGACCTTGATGCGGTCGGTAAAGTCAATAATGCTGACCTCGTTCTTGGTCTTCAGGTCTTCATACTTCTCGGCAATAGGCTTCTCAAGAGACTTGAGGTCTGAAGTTATCCAGCTCACACCGATGAAGCCAATCACATTCTTGTATTGTTCTACAGCATCAAACACGTCTTGGCTTGATGACCTAGCATAGACATTGGGGCCAAATTTCCCGCCATTGAGGAATTTCTCCTTCATGTAACGGACAACACCCGTACCCGAGCCATCGAACATCACCTTGATAGTATCATTCTTGAGCTTTGTTGGAGATACCTCCCCCCATCGTTTCACCTTGCCATTGAAGATGTCGCTCAAGTCCTCCATGGTCAACTCTTCAACATCATTAGCTTTATTGACAATAATTGCAATGGCATCGACTGCTATCATTCTGGAGCGATAGCCACGTCCCAATTTCTTGAGGCTCTCTTTCTGCTCCTTGGTCAAGTCATGTGAGATGATAATCAAGTCTACCTTATTCTTGAACAGGGAATCAAGCGCATCATGCTCATTAATATAGTCGGGCATAATGCTAGCCTCAGGGTACTGGTACTCAAACACGGCAATCTCCTGTTCCAGCACACTCTGGAAAGACTCGTCACACATGATTCTGGCCAAGCCTCGTGTGCTAGTGCTCTTGGGACGCTGGTCACCGCACGAGCTTAGTGTCAACAGTGCAGTGAGCGCCATCATTAGCAATATGTTAATCTTTTTCATCATTATTCTTTGTTTGATTAACGGACTTCACATAGGTCGTGTAGTGGGTATCGTCATTCTCCTCATCATATCTCATGCCGTAGGAATGCTCACCTTTAATTTCGCGGTAACCACGGTAGATGCCGTAAACAGCAAACAAGCCAGCGAATAGCCACCTCACTGTCTTCCACAAGGATGTTTCGGACCAGTCAAAGAAGTTAATCGCCATGAGCACTGCCATGCCAAGATATACAAGAACCATAAAGATGCCAAAGAACATCTTTATACCTTGATTCACGCCCATTTGACTCTTGTTCATTTTTTATGTATTATACGTCAATTTTGCCTTTAGACTCCAGCACGCCGGAATCGTTTATAACTATCAAACGACAAAGTTAACATTTTATCCTGACTTGCGGTGTTAAATTTACAAAAATTGTTTATCACAGGGAGCAAATTCAATTTACCGCATGCATTAAAATTTGAAAGAAAATAAGATTTTGAGCCAAAATGAATATATTTTGATGAAAAAAGTTGTGCAGGTGAAATTATTGGAGTAAATTTGCAAAACCTTAAATCAAACTTTTATTCATACTATTTTTTCCTAGGGCACCTTCGTTGTGAAACGAAGTGCTTTTTTTATGTCCATAAAAAATAGTCACGGGATCAGATGACCCCGTGATCAAGATGAATCTCATGTCTTGTCACCGATGGATGCCATCGGTGACAAATGTGAATCAATAGTTACGAGCAAAGATCACGCGACGGTGGCTAGGCTTACCTGTGTAGATGCACTTGCCTTCTTCCTCGACGGCATCCATCGGGATGCAACGGATGGTAGCCTTGGTTTCTTCCTTGATTTTCTCCTCGGTCTCGGTGGTACCATCCCAGTGAGCCAGGATGAATCCGCCTTTCTCGATCTGCTCCTTGAACTCTTCCCAAGTATCCACCTTGCAGGTCATCTCCTCGCGATGGCGCAATGCCTTGTCGAAGATATTCTGCTGGATTTCCTCAAGCAGATCCTTAACGCGGTTCTCGATACCGGCAAGTTGCTCGCTGGTCTTCTCGAGTGTGTCACGTCTCATGACCTCGACGGTACCGGCCTCGATATCGCGAGCGCCCAGGACAAGACGCAGGGGCACACCCTTAAGCTCATAATCGGCAAACTTGAAACCGGGACGCTTATTGTCGGCATTATCATACTTCACCGAAATGCCCATGCCGCGCAGGTTATTGACGATGGGCTCAACCACCTTATTGACCTGCTCAAGCTGGTCGTTAGTCTTGTAAACGGGAACAATAACGACTTGGATGGGGGCCAAGTGGGGAGGCAATACCAGTCCATTATCATCACTATGGGTCATAATAAGGGCACCCATCAAGCGTGTTGAAACACCCCACGATGTAGCCCAAACGTCCTGTAACTTGTTCTCCTTGTCGATGAACTTCACGTCAAATGCCTTTGCGAAGTTCTGTCCCAAGAAGTGGCTAGTTCCTGACTGCAGAGCCTTGCCATCTTGCATCATAGCCTCGATGGTATAGGTCTCAAGTGCACCTGCGAAACGCTCATTAGCCGTCTTGATGCCCTTAACGACGGGGACAGCCATATATTTCTCGGCGAAATCGGCATACACGTTGAGCATCTCGATAGCCTTGGCCTCAGCCTCCTCCCTGGTAGCATGAGCCGTGTGTCCTTCCTGCCACAGGAACTCGGCAGTGCGCAGGAACATGCGGGTGCGCATCTCCCAACGGAAAACATTAGCCCACTGGTTGATGAGCAGGGGCAGATCACGATAACTGTTGATCCAGTTGCGGTAGGTGTTCCAGATAATGGTCTCACTGGTGGGACGGATGACCAACTCCTCCTCAAGGCGTGCCGAGGGGTCAACCACAACGCCCTTGCCGTTAGGGTCATTCATCAGACGGTAATGGGTCACCACTGCACACTCCTTGGCGAAGCCTTCCACATGGTCGGCTTCACGGCTGAGGAACGACTTGGGGATGAGCAAGGGGAAATAGGCATTTTGCACGCCCGTTGCTTTGAACATATCGTCCAGTTGGCGTTGCATCTTCTCCCAGATGGCATAGCCATAGGGCTTGATAACCATACAACCACGCACCGCCGACTGCTCAGCAAGGTCGGCCTTTACTACCAGTTCATTGTACCATTGAGAGTAATTCTCAGCTCTCTTGGTTAAATCTTTAAGCTCTTTTGCCATTGTATATATT
>JAFTEU010000174.1 GCA_017453505.1 Muribaculaceae bacterium | reverse complement strand
TGTCTGTCAGTGGTTTTTGACTGGTTTTTATTGCAGCACTAAATTAGGTGAAATCCCTGACATGGCAAAATCCTGGGCAACTTTTTGTTGTCCAGGATGTTATAAAGTTATTTCAAAAATGTGCTGCGGATTTAAGGATAAATCAAACTATTTTGTAATTTTGCGAAATAAATAGACTAATGATGAAGATTATGTTAAAAAAGATATTTGTTTCAATTCTCTTGATTGTTGCTATGTCTGGTTTGGTCGATGCTGCCACTATAGAAGAATTAAGGTCACCAGACTTGAATGGGCTGAACGTGACACAGCAGGAGCGCGAGGCATTATCATTTCTGTATGCCTATATGCCACTAGCCGATGTGACAGACTACACTGTCCAGTTCCACCTCGAGAATGTGCGGGCGACATTCGAGGCCCGCGAGCAGATGCCTTGGGGCAAAAAAGTGCCAGAGCTGCTGTTTAACCATTTCGTGTTGCCGTTGCGTGTCAACAATGAGGCGCTTGATATGTCACGCCCAGTGTTCTATAAGGAACTGAAAGAGCGTGTGGCAGGGATGAGCATGGAGGAAGCCATCCTGGAGGTGAACCACTGGTGCCATGAGCACGTGACTTACCAGCCGAGCGATGCCCGCACTCTGTCGCCTCTGGCCTGCATGAACACGGCCATCGGCCGTTGCGGTGAAGAGTCCACTTTCACTGTTGCCGCACTTCGCTCCATCGGCATTCCAGCCCGTCAGGTCTATACACCACGCTGGGCACATACCGACGACAACCATGCTTGGGTAGAAGCCTGGGCCGACGGCAAGTGGCACTTTATGGGCGCATGTGAGCCCGAGGCCGTGCTGGATTTGGGCTGGTTCAATGCCCCAGCCTCCAGGGCTCTGCTGATGCACACGCGCGCATTCGGCGACTATCATGGACCCGAGGAAGTGATGCTGCGCACCCGCAATTTCACAGAGATCAACCTCATCGGCAACTATGCCGCCACCGCATCAGTACAGGTGCAGGTGCTTGACAAGAAAGGCAAGCCCGTTGAGGATGCCCGTGTAGAATTCCGCATCTATAACTACGGCGAGTTCTACCCTGCCGCCACCAAGTATAGCGACAAGAGCGGCTTGGCATCGCTCACCGCCGGCAAGGGTGACATGCTCGTGTGGGCCAGCCATGATGGGTGGTATGGCTACAGGCAAGTGAGCTTCGGCAAAGACAGCAAGGTGCAGATCACACTTGACAAGAGCAACAGCCTCAAGAACGCACCCACCTATGAGACTCTGGACATCGTGCCGCCCGTCGAGCATGCCACAATGCCTCTAGTCAGCCCCGAAATGGCCGCCGCTAACAAGTTGCGTTTTGCCCGCGAAGATTCTATCCGCAAGGCCTATGAGGCCACGTTTGCCACAGCTGAACAAGCCCAGCGCCTATGTCCAGCCGCTGCCGAGTATCTCGTCAAGGCCCGTGGCAACTGGCGGACGATCCTGGAATTCGTCAACAAGCACAGCGACAACTTGGAGCGTGTTTTGGGTGTATTAAAGGGATTAAACGACAAGGACATGAGGGATGTCCCCCTAGATATTCTGGAAGATGCTTTCAATGCCCGCTGCAGCCAGCTGGCGCAACGCGTGGAATATGAGATGATCACCTCGCCGTTCAAGATGCAGTTGCAAGATTCCTTTGATGCAACGACAACAGCACAATATCAAGCCGACCCGTCACTGCTTGTAGCCTGGGTGCGTGAACATATTTCAGTCATGAACGAGGAGAATGCCCTGCACATTGCCCAGACACCCATGGGCGTGTGGCGCTCACGTGTTGCCGACAGCCGCGGGCGCGACATCTTCTTTGTCGATCTGGCCCGCTCGCTCGACATTGAGTCACGCATGGATCCCGTTACAGGCAAGGTGCAATACCGCAACGGTGGTGACTGGCAAGATGTGAACTTTGAGACCTTGGCGCAGCAGAATGCCCTGACAGGCACCCTGATACTGCAATACTCCCCCACCCCCTTGCTTGACGACCCCAAGTATTACCACCACTTCTCGCTGTCCCGTATTCTGGACGACGGCACGACGCAGTTGTTGAGCTATGACGAGGGTGACTCGGGACTGGAAGAAGGCTCATCGTGGAGCAATACCTTCAAGAACGGCACCACACTGGATGCCGGCACCTATATGCTCACCAGCGGTACCCGTGCAGCAAGTGGCAAGGTGCTTGTCGCCAACCGCATATTCACAATTCAGCCAGGTGAAACGACATCCATTGAATTGACGATGCGTCAGAGTAATGACATTGTGGCAGTCATCGGCAATTTCAATTCCGAATCCAAGTTCCGTTTGCTGGATCGCGACCTGAAGCCCCTGGGCAATGATGCGGTGAGCATCCTGTCACAGACGGGGCGCGGCTACTTTATCGTTGGAGTGCTTGGCGTTGGCCAGGAACCCACCAACCATGCCATGCGCGATATCGCCAAAGCAAGCACGGCGCTTGATCAATGGGGAAGGCCGATGGTGCTGCTATTCGAGAACGAAAATGAGGCGCAGAAGTATCGCCAAGAGAACTATGGACAGTTACCCATGAATATCATCTACGGTATCGACATCGATGGCGGCATCCGGCAGCAGATTGCCCATGAGATGAAATTGCAGAGTGAGACGCAGTTGCCGATGTTCATTATCGCTGACACATTCAACCGGGTGATGTTCTGCTCGCAGGGCTATACCATCGGCTTGGGAGAACAGTTAACCAAGGTGATCGGGAATCTGGATAAGTAGGTCTTAAATTA
>JAFTEU010000173.1 GCA_017453505.1 Muribaculaceae bacterium | reverse complement strand
TTTTTGAGTAGATTTTGTTTTAGCTTTGCAGGAGCATAGCGAGCTATGGTCCAAGAAGATAAGACAAAATATGCCAAAAAGAAACAAAACTTGAGCAAATCGAATGCAAAGCCAAGCTCGCTTGAGCTTTGCTGAGATGCAGCCAAGTTTATCCAAAATACAGTCAACATAGAAGATAAACATTTCGGTAATTTATAGAAGTCCCCTTAAGGGTTTAAGAAAATGCGCTGAGAACAAATCGCAGCGCACTCTTCAATAACACACACTTGGTTATTTCTGTCGATTACATGATCAAAACCTTCTTGCCGTTGACAATGTAGATGCCCTTGCCAGGCTTCGACACACGCTGTCCATTGATGTTGTAGTAAGGACCTTGCAAGTCGTTTGTCTCATTGTCAATGATCTCGCTGATGCCTGCTGGTGTTTCAATGTTGAGTTTAATCGTCAACTGGTTAGCGGGATCTTCAAAACCAATGGGCACAACGTAGGCATGGAACGGATTCACCGAGTGGGTGCCGTACACGAAGGCTGAACCCTCGGCATTGAGGACATAAATCTCTTTCTCGTCTTTAATGGGAGCCAAGGTGCCTTTCATCTTATAGTCCCGTCCGGTAATAGCCAAGTTGTCGGAGGCCACAACAACATCGTCGGCGCTGAATGTGATGGGGGCACCAGCGAGTGACCTGCCGTCATCCAGTGTTGAGGGAACACCCAGCAGATAGGGATAGTTGGAATTCAATGTGGCTTTGGGATAGTCAAATAGCATCTCGCTGCCGTTTTCATACTTGAAAGTAACGACCATCAACTCGCCATCTGCGTCATCGGTGTGCCACCTGAGCGGAGTGCTGGCTCCGTCGATTGTTGCCTGGCAACTTGTTGCAGCAAACGGGAGGGTCAAGGTGGTCCATCCCTTGCCAGCCTGAATGTCAAGGTAGCGCTCGGGAGTGCGGGTATAACTGATGTGCTGAGCCTTGAAATTGATTTGAGTGTAGAATGGGTACTGGTCGCTAAGTTTCACGTTCTGGGCCTGCTCGTTCTTGACGACGTTGTCGCCAGTAATTGGGCTGTTGTCTGACGCAAAGATGATCAGGTTAGGATTGGCGCTAGTGATGACGCTTGTAACCACGGGAGTTACAGTCAGGTCGATGGCACACTCCGTTGCGTCGGGCTGCAAAGTGGCCGTTGCGCGCTTGGTGCTTTCATTGCCCTGGGCATCGTAGGTGATGTAGTAGGGTACTGTCGTGTAGTAAACTTGAGGTATGTCTTGCGCGATCTCGGCTCCATTTTTGATATACATGGTAGAGAAGCGGTAGCGTTCGCCTTCGGCGAGGTTGGGCGATTCGCGGTGCAGAACCACAGTCTTGTGGGCCGGTATCGACTCAAGAGAGGCTTTATATTCTATATCACTATCGTTCTCATAACTGAAGATGTAGATTCCACCATAGTAATCATTGTCGCTGTTGTTGGTGACGGTGAGGTCTAGTTTTGCCTTGGGTGCGGCAATCTCGGTGCCCTCGGCATTCGTGACCTGGTGGGTGATGGTGAGGTCGCAGTTGCTGTTCTGGTTGTTAGCGGCAACAGTTATGCTTCCAGTGTACAAAATATAGAGTCTGCTGTCTTGTATAAGGTAGGTCATTGGGCCGGCTACAGTGGGCTTGAAAGTCAGGCTGACGTTAATGATTTTCCCTGGTTCCACGTCACAGCCCACGCCATCAAGCCATGCATCATTATGAGTTATGCCCAAGTCACCGTGATAGGCAACGGGGCCATTGTTCTTCACCTTGACCATCAGTTCGCAAGTCTTTCCCACCATGGGCGTGGCGGTCTTAACCTCTACGTCCTCAATACTCAGATTCTCCTCGTTTGACACGGCTGTAGCTGTAAGAAGATCGTTGGCGTGGTCCAGATGAATCTTGATGTAATGGTTCTCACTGCCTTCATCCAGTTGCCAGGTGTCGGAGGTCTTCAGTTTGCTGATGAAATACATCTTGTAGTCTCCATCGGTTAATCGGGGATCGGCAATGGGATCGATGTGCATATCCTTTTGTATATCATTCCAACTGATGTTGGGAATGAGATTGGTCGATACCTCCCAAGGATAATCTTTTGTCACACTTCCATCATCTTTTACAAGCCTGCATCCTAACTCAAACTCGCCAGTGACTGGAGTAAAATTATGGCTGTTCCTGATTGCAAAGACAAGATAGCCCTCATTTGTGAAGTAAGGACTAGTGCTTTCCATGCTCGGAGTGTCGTAGGTGTAATTGCCTTGAGCATCACTGAACAGCCAGTTCCTCAGCACAGTCATCCTGGGGGGCGTTGCTACGCCACCACTATTGGGCTTGACTCCAAAGAATCCGACTTGATCCATGGTGTAAGCTGCATTGTTCTGGCTGCCGCCGATGCCCTGATTGTCAGAATCCATGAGCAGCACTTTGAAGTAACCGTCGCTCTGGCCTCCCCATCCCCAGTTCACATGGAAGTAGTCTTCTTCGAGATATCCATCAACGACAAACGAGTGTGCCGCGTCGGTCGAGGTGCCGCTGAACATTACCGGACGCTCTGCCTGCAGTTCGGCATAGAGCATATCGATCCACTCGTTGTAACTGCGCTGGCGGCGCCACACGACTTTTGCACTGGCATCGTAATCAAAGTACTTGATAAGGGCCTGCAATGCATTATAGCCTGAGGCGTTACTCTCATGACCATAATCGGTGTGTGATGCCGTGCCCAAGTATTTTAACAGGCGGGCAACTTCGGTGCCGTCTTCGCCAGCCTTGTAGGTGGGATAAATTTTACTCCAGTCAAAGGTGGTGGGCTCAAGGGCGGGTAGGGTGGGATAGTTGGTGCCTCCACTGTTGTCGGGGGTATAGCCGGGAATCGCACTAGTAGCCGCCTTGGGCCACTGGTGATGGAACATCACCTGGGCCATGGCCGTATTGGTGCAGCCGGTTGCACATTGCTCGTCGTTCACTACTGGGCACTGGCTATTGTAGGGAGCATCCTGGTCCCACTGGCACTTGAGCAGCGGCGAGATGGGGGCCTTGGTCGGGATGCCCGGTGCAGTGCGAAGTAAGTGAGCGGTATTTACATCTTTAACACCATCGGCACATGCCATGTAACTCTCGAGCCATGAACGCATGTTGGGGGGCATCTGCTGTTCGTCGAAAGTGCCGTGGTCGCAGTAGCCGAGGACGGCATTGCTCTGCTCATTACCAATGACCAACACAAAGCCATCATTATTGGCCAAGTTTACTGCATAGGCCATCGACCCGCTGGCATTGTTGGCTGTAAATGACTTTGCTTGCACGACAGGCAGTGCTTTAATTTCGCTAATTGCGGCAATTTTGCCGACCGTTTGCTGAACGAACTGTTCTGCGGCATGTTTTGCCTGCTCCTGTGAGAACTGCGTGGCTGTCATCATCAATGCAGTCAGCATGCAGTTGAATAATAGTAGATATGTCCTTTTCATTTGTTTATTAAGTTTAGTAGTGCAAAATTACATTTTTTTCTGTAATCAATCGTCCACCAAAAAACGATTTTCTTTAATTATCAGATGAAAAAATGTTACAGCTTGTCGGAAGGGGTAAATCATAGTATATAAAACACCGATGAAAATCAGTGACTTAAGAATTGGAGGCGTGATTCTGCTGGCACTTTCTAATGGCGTTTCAAGAGCTGTGATGATTCGTTAAAGGATTGTGGTCTTGTGATATATGAGCGGTCGCTGTCCCGTTATAACTGTCGAAGGCCCCTGCTGTGCCACAATGCGGGGGGATGCCATAATTCAGTTATGGCTTGCCTCACCTAGCATCTGGTGAGTTTCATGCCGAGATTGGTAAGGGGCATTGAAAAATGTGTGTATATCGCGTGCAGTTGAACAAATTTTCGTAATTTCCTTAAATCCGCAAGAGAATTAGTTTGGCGGTAATTTCGTGTTGATTATCATTTTCATCGCTTGAAAGTGCGGTTTCGGTGCTCCTTGGGTTCAATTTTCCTCCCAGGGATGCATACCACCCCCTTTCCCCCAGCATTTCATTGGCGGTCTTTTGTGT
>JAFTEU010000172.1 GCA_017453505.1 Muribaculaceae bacterium | reverse complement strand
TTTGCCTTATCTTCTTGGACCATAGCTCGCTATGCTCCTGCGAAGTTAAGTCAAAATCTGCTCAAAAATAAATCAAAATCAATGTCAAGCTAATTTATAGAAGCCCCCTTAAGTTTCTATTAGTTCAAGCGGCCGTGCTTATCCTTTTTTGCTTCCAGGGTGAAATGTGAATCGAAGTTGCCACTTTCTATTTCTTCGGCAGTATAATCGATGATATTGCACATTACCTTGCGATTGGAATATACCGTTTCAAGATACTCGCCTCTCTTTGTGTACTTCTTTGTTTCAATCCCTAATTCAACAAAACAGGAATATTCATCTAAACCTTCATGAGGTATAAGATTGACTCGGATCTGCAAATGGTCAGGAACTGTTGAGGTGCTAATTGGCGATAAATGGTGAACCGAATGTGACAAGTCAATACTGGTTATTTCACCGTTCTCGTTGATAATGTCTCCAGCCAGCGTGAAGTAATTCAAGGTGGTCGGCGATACCTTGACCTCATAGGTCGTGACGTAGTTAACGTCGGCATTGTCTTCTTCCACGTCGTCATTGCCACATGCCGTCAATGATAAAGATACCATTGATGACACAAACAATATTGATAAAAAATTGATTACTTTTTTCATGTATTGTAATTAGATGAAATTGTTTTAGAACTTGTATCCGACAGAAATTGTAAGATTGCGGTTCTTGGCTGAAACCTCGTCGTTCACATCAAGAACACCAAAGTCATAGCCGATGGAAACAGGCACTTTCTGGTTGAATTCCAGACCAGCACGCAGACCCAAACCAAAATCAAAACGCTTGTAGCCTCCCTCATCGCTAAAGACGTTTATGCCGTCGGTCTTGCCAAACAATCCGATTCCAAAATAAGGACCAAACTCACCAAATAAAGCAAGATTCTCATTCACAGCATACTTGTAACCGGCGTGAACAGGGATGTCAAGATAAAAAGGATTTAGGGTGATGCCTGCGCCCTTAAAGCCCTTGAGCGAAAGCAATGCACCGGCATTGGCGTAGAAACCATTGCTGACACTCGGTATGCCGAAGGTTGTGCGAATACCAGCGTGGAAACCGATACGTGAACTGCACCCGCTGGCATCAACGTTTGCCACGTTCATACCTGCAACAATCTCCCATTGAGGGGTTCCGGCCTGCGCCGAGAAGCCCAACATTGTGGCAAGTGCCACAATCAGAATTGAATAGATCTTCTTCATAATAATATTGACTAAATGTGTATGTTTAAAGCGGTGCAAATTTAGTCAATATCTTTATACAGACTACAAATTTCGGTAATTTTTCTTCCCAAAAATCATGTTTTTTTACTATTGGTGTCCGGGGAAAATTCGCCAAGATTACATAAATACTTCGTAATCAATACTATCATGGCGGCATGACAGGAAGGGGCTTGATTCTTCATGCTGGCAGGTCGAATGACCTGCACAAGGCCAGCGCCTTGAATTACAGCAACCCCAGGGCGCACTGGCCGAAGGTCAGTGTGGCCTGGGGAATAGGCATCTCATGTGAACGGGCCTCGAAGAGGGCCACTCACTGCGACAAGCGCACAATAGTAAAATTACCTGATTCTGATGCTATTGGCCCTCTACGAGGCCCGATTCTGTTCTATCTTGCTTTCCCCAGGCCACACGAGGTCTTCGACCTGTGCGCCCTGGGGTTCATGATAGTCAAGGCCGCTGGCCTTGTGCAGGCCTTCGACCTGCTAAACTTTCCTCGGACACTAATAGTAAAAACTTTTCTTCCTAAAAGTCTTGTAGGCTCGGACCTAGTACAATATCATCCGCTGCCGGAGGGAAAACTTCCAGCAGGTTGATTGTTATAACAACTTGGATTATCTTTCTTTCTTGCCGGTGAGGATGCCCTTGATGTCGTAGAGTTTGTTGAGGGCTTCCATGGGCGTGAGGTTGTTGATGTCGATGGTGAGGATTTCGTCGCGGATCTGGCTCAGGACGGGGTCGTCGAGTTGGAAGATGGAGAGTTGATAGCCCGAGCGGCCCGTGGCCACGTCGCCCAGGTCCTTGGTGATGGCGTTGCCACCCTGGCTGTTGGTCTCCAGTTGCTTGAGCACCTCGTTGGCCCGCTTGACGATGGTGGGGGGCATACCGGCCAACTTGGCCACATGGATGCCGAAGCTGTGCTCGCTGCCTCCCTTGACCAGCTGGCGCACAAACACCACCTTGCCGTTGATCTCCTTGACGCTGACGTTATAGTTCACGATGCGCTTGAAGGACTTCTCCATCTCGTTCAGCTCGTGGTAGTGGGTGGCAAACAGCGTCTTGGGCCGCGCGGCGTGCTCGTGGATGTGCTCGACGATGCTCCAGGCGATTGAGATGCCGTCGTAGGTGCTCGTGCCACGGCCCAACTCGTCGAACAGGATGAGGCTGCGCTGGCTCATGTTGTTGAGGATGGCGGCGGCCTCGGTCATCTCGACCATGAAGGTCGATTCGCCCAACGAAATGTTGTCGCTGGCGCCCACACGGGTGAAAATCTTGTCCACCATGCCGATGCGTGCCTGTTCGGCAGGAACAAAGCTGCCCATCTGGGCCATGAGGGTGATGAGTGCCGTTTGACGCAGCAGTGCCGACTTACCAGCCATATTGGGGCCGGTGATGATCATGATCTGCTGCTCGTCGTTGCTCAGGCGGATGCTGTTGGGCACGTAGGTCTCGCCGGGCGGCAACTGGCACTCGATGACCGGGTGGCGGCCCATGGCGATGTCGATGTCCAGACTGTCGTCCAGCACGGGGCGGTTATAGCGGTTTTCCATCGCCACACGCGTCAAGGCATTCAGGCAGTCGAGTTGGGCAATGATGGCGCTGTCGTTCTGGATGGCAGGGATATACTCGGTCACCGCAGTCACCAACTCATTGAACAGGCGGCCCTCGATGATGAGGATTTTCTCCTCGGCACCCAGGATTTTCTCTTCATATTCCTTGAGCTCCTGGGTCACATAGCGCTCGGCGTTGACCAGCGTCTGCTTGCGAATCCACTCGGGGGGCACCTTGTCCTTGTGGGTGTTGCGCACCTCGATGTAGTAGCCAAACACATTATTATAGGCTATCTTCAGGCTGGGAATGCCCGTCTGCTCGCTCAGGGAGCGCTGCATGGCCACCAGGTAGTCCTTGCCGCTGCTGGAGATGTCACGCAACTCGTCGAGCTGGGCATCCACGCCACGGCAGATGACGTTGCCGCGGTTCGTCTGGTTGGGGGCATCAGGATTGATTTCGCGCTCGATGCGGTCACGGATGATGGCGCAGGGGTTCAGTTGCTCGCCCAGACTGCGCAGCACCTCGCACGATGCCTGCTGGCAATAGAGCTTGATGGGCTCGATGGCCTGCAGGGCACTCTTGAGCTGCACCAGCTCGCGCGGCGTGATTCGCCCCACTGCGGCCTTGCTGGTCAGTCGCTCTAGGTCACCGATAAGTTCCAGACGCTCCCTGATGAGGTCACGGCCCTCGGGGTCGCGCATGAAGTGCTCCACCACGTCGAGTCGGCGGTTGATGGCCTTGACATCCTGCAGCGGGAACAGCACCCAGCGGCGCATCATGCGCCCGCCCATCGGCGAGATGGTGCGGTCGATGACGTCGAGCAGCGACTTGCCGTCATCGCTCATGGGGGCCACCAGCTCCAGGTTGCGGATGGTGAACTTGTCGAGGCGCACATATCGCTCGGCCTCGATTCTTGACAGGTGGGTGATGTGTCCCAACTGAGTGTGCTGGGTGATGTCCAGGTAGTGCAGGATGGCACCGCTGGCGATGATGGCATTGTCCATGCTGGTGATGCCGAAGCCCTTGAGGCTGCGGGTCTCGAAATGCTTCAACAGGCGGTCGTTGGCCGACTCAAGAGTAAAAACCCAGTCCTCGAGCTCAAACGTCAGGTAGCGCGACGAGAACGTGGCGGCAAAGCGCTGACGGTTGCTGCGCTCGATGAGTACCTCCTTGGGCGAAAAGTTGACCAGCAGTTTATCGACATACTCCTCGTTGCCCTCGGCAGTGAGAAATTCGCCCGTGCTGATGTCGAGGAAAGACACGCCCAGCATCTTCTTGCCAAAGTGGACCGACGCCAGCCAGTTGTTCTCCTTGCGGTCGAGCATCGTGCCGCCCACCACCACGCCTGGGGTGACCAGCTCGGTGATGCCGCGCTTCACGAGCTTCTTGGTCAGCTTGGGATCCTCCAGCTGGTCACAGATGGCCACACGCTTGCCCGCCCTCACCAGCTTGGGCAGATAGGTGTCCAGGGCATGGTGAGGGAAGCCGGCCATCTCGGTCGCCGCTGCCGCGCCGTTGCTGCGCCGCGTCAGGGTGATGCCCAGTATCTCACTGGCCGTCACGGCATCCTGGAGGTAGGTCTCATAGAAGTCACCCACACGGAACAGCAATATCGCGTCGGGATGCTTAGCCTTCATCTCGACAAACTGCTTCATCATCGGCGTATTCAACGGGTCTTTAGCCATCTTGCTCTCATCATTTTATTTAACTTGCAAAAGTACGAAAAACTTTTCACTTATCCCCTCTTCGGGTCGCAAAGAATCGGGACAATTACACCTAAAAATTCCTATCTTGAATCTACGTGCCTTGACTGATAAACGGCTAAAGATTTGGAATGTCAGTAAAAAACATTATCTTTGCAATCTAATCACATTGAAGACGTGGATAAAAAAAACCAGGATATAGCCTATTTTATTTCGTTCTGTATCGAGCAATACAAGAACGAACATCATATTACTGGTGCTGATGCTATGCGCCAGTTGGTCGAGCATAATGTGCTTGACTATTTGAGCGAGCACTATGAGGTGCTCCACACCCAAAGCCGTCAATGGCTCATGGAGGAAATCGAGGAATTTATAAAACTCAGAAAGGAGGAGAACGCATGAGGCTCTATCATGGCAGTATTCATAACTTTTATCGAAGCAAAGGAGATTACAGCATGAATTTAGACATCAATCAAGACAATCTGTATCTGTTGCTCCCATCCAAGGTAGCCTGGCTTGCCGATATGTTGACCACCGACAAGGGCATCGGCATTGTGGATGCGATGATAGAAATATATTCCTCCGATACCTATAGACAATTAGAAGACGAATCTACCAAGATGTGGCACCTCGGCCCCGTAGCCCTCTATCAAGACATGACAGCCGGTTCTTGACTTTGCCGGTAAAAACTCAGAAAACTCAGGGCTAAGGACTATAAACTAAAAAAAAATTGTACCTTTGCCGTTCAATAGAATAATCACCAACAAAATAACGATACAGTAAAGAAACGATGAATTTTGTAGAAGAACTGAAATGGCGCGGCATGATTAATGACATCATGCCTGGTGCCGAGGAGCAACTCAACAAGGAAATGACCAGTGGCTATGTGGGCATCGACCCCACTGCCGACTCATTGCACATCGGCCATCTGGTGGGCGTGATGATGCTCAAGCACCTGCAGCGTGCAGGCCATCGCCCCATCGCCCTGATTGGCGGTGCCACGGGAATGATCGGCGACCCCTCGATGAAGTCACAGGAGCGCAAGCTCATCGACGAGGAGACCCTGCGCCACAACCAGGAGTGCATCCGTCAGCAGCTGGCCAAGTTCCTGGACTTTGACAGCGACGCACCCAACCACGCCATCGTGGTGAACAACTATGACTGGATGAAAGATTTCTCCTTCCTGGGCTTCATCCGCGACATCGGCAAGCACATCACGGTCAACTACATGATGGCCAAGGACAGCGTGAAGAAGCGTCTGGCTGCCAATGCCGACCACGGCATGTCGTTCACCGAGTTCTCCTACCAGCTGTTGCAGGGCTATGACTTCCTCTACCTCTATGAGCACGAGGGTTGCAGGCTGCAGATGGGCGGTAGTGACCAGTGGGGCAACATCACCACGGGCACCGAGCTCATCCGTCGCATCAACGGCGGCGAGGCCTATGCCATCACCTGCCCGCTCATCACCAAGAGCGACGGCACCAAGTTCGGCAAGACCGAGGGCGGCAACGTGTGGTTGGATCCCAAGCGCACCTCGCCCTACAAGTTCTACCAGTTCTGGATCAACGTGAGCGACGAGGATGCCAAGAAATACATCAAGATTTTCACCGATCTGCCTCAGGAGGAGATTGCCGAGCTGACCGCTGAGCAGGAGAAGGATCCCGGCCTGCGCCCGTTGCAGAAGCGCCTGGCCAAGGAGATTACCACCATGGTTCACAGCGCCGAGGATTACGAGATGGCCGTCGAGGCTTCGCAGATCCTGTTCTCGAACAAGGCAAAGGACATCCTGCACAAGATTGATGAGGAGACGTTGCTCAACGTGTTTGAGGGTGTTCCTCAGTTTGAGGTGCCTCGCAGCGCCATCGATGAGGGCACACCGCTCATCTCGCTGCTCACCGAGGTGGCTGCCGTCTTCCCCAGCAAGGGCGAGATGCGCAAGCTCACCCAGGGCGGTGGCGTGAGCGTCAACAAGGAAAAGGTCGCAGACCCCAACATGCCTGCCAGTGCCGACATGCTGCTCAACGGCAAGTACATTCTTGCACAGAAGGGTAAAAAGAACTATTACCTGCTCATTGTCAAGTGATTTGCTGACCGATAAGCAAAAAATTGCGATAAAAGGCTTGTAATTCAAAAAAAAGCAGTAATTTTGCACCGCAATTTTGGCGACACACCGCCAGGTTGACACGAGGATTGCCTTGTAGTGTAATGGTAACACAACGGTTTTTGGTGCCGCATTTCCTGGTTCGAGTCCGGGCAAGGCAACCACAATAAAAAAGAGTTGAACAAGTGTTCAACTCTTTTTTATTGTGGTTGTAGCTGATGTGCCCATGTCATTGCCTTGTGGAAACAACACAATGCAAAGCGCTAATCGTGGACGTTAGCGCTTTGCTGCGGTAGCCCATAGCAGAATCGAACTGCTCTTTCAAGAATGAAAATCTTGCGTCCTAGCCGATAGACGAATGGGCCATACCTTAGTTGAACCACGGCACGGGGTGCCGCGCTCCTAATTGCTTAGGCCTGGTTCAACTTGTTGATGTGCTGAGCGAGCTTCGACTTGAGGTTAGCGGCCTTGTTCTTCGAAATCACGTTCTTACCAGCGAGCTTATCGAGCATGGCGGTTACCTTGGGCATAGCCTCGGCGGCTTCCTTAGCATCGGTCATCTTGCGAATGTTGCGGACAGCATTGCGCATGGTCTTGCTGTAATAACGGTTGCGGAGACGGCGGGTCTCGCTCTGACGGATTCTCTTAATTGCTGATTTATGGTTTGCCATAATTTTATATAAAACGTTGATATTTAGTTGTTAATAGTAGCCCATAGCAGAATCGAACTGCTCTTTCAAGAATGAAAATCTTGCGTCCTAGCCGATAGACGAATGGGCCGATTTGCGAAATTTCCGCAAAAAGCGACTGCAAAATTAGTAACATTTTTTGAATTGACAAAATTTAACCCCTCGAAAAGCGGAAAAAGTTGTGATTTTCGGCTTTTTGTGACTCCTGATTGCCAAATAATGAGTATATTAGCGGCATGTATGAGAAGTATCGAGGCATAGTGTTGAACACGATACGGTACAGTGATAAGCACAACATTGTACACATCTATACCGATGGCCGCGGCCTGATGTCGTTTGCCGTGCCGCAGGGCAAGACCCATGCCGCGCGCATGCGCAATGCCATGTTGATGCCCCTGTCGCTGGTGGATCTTGAGGCTGGTGTCCGTCCTGGCCGGGAGTTGTCGATGCTGCGTGAGGTGCGTCGCAACTATCCGCTAGCGACCCTCTATAGCGACCCTCTGAAGAATGCTATCGCTTTGTTCATCAGTGAACTGCTGGCCCACGTTATCCAGGAGCCCGAAGGCAATGCCTACTTGTTTCGCTATATTGAGCAATCGGTTCAACTGCTGGAGCAGATGCCTGGTCAGGTGGGGAATTTCCACATCTGTTTCCTTTATCACCTGGGTGCTCACTTGGGCATCCAGCCCAATGTCGAGAGCTATCGTAAAGGCTACTGGTTTGACATGACTGATGGTGTGTTTGTCCCCGGGGCCATTCGGGGGCACATGCATCTACCGCCCCAAGAGGCGCAGGTGATTCACCTGCTGTCGCGCATGACATTCAGCAACATGACCCGCTTCCGTTTCAACCGTGAGGAGCGCAACCGCATGCTTGATGTCATCATCAGTTATTACCGCCTGCACAACGCCTCGATAGGCACCCTGCGTTCACCTGATATCCTCAAGCAACTATTCATCTGAATCATGATGAAGGACCTGAAGGGCATTAGAGCCCTCAAGGTCCTTCAGGTATACATTGAGCGGGGATGCACGGTTACCAGCTGCCGCCGCCACCGCCACCGCCGAAGGAGCCCCCACCGAAGCCACCCCAGCCTCCACCGCCGCCCCAACTGCCGCCGCTCCACGAGGAGCCGCCACGTCCCCAGTCGTTGCCGCTGGTGAAGATGATGGGACCGCCCCAGGTACCGGTGTCACCGTTGTTGCGGTTGCCTCCGTTGCCCTGATTGCTCTTGTGGGCAAGGTAGAGGAAGAGAGCGAAGATGAAAATGAACATGAACATGATCAAGGCGAACAAGGCTTCATCATCGCCGCCCTGCTGGACATAGTCCTCCTCGTTGTACTCGCCGATGGCGAGGTCGCGCACGACCTGGGCACCAGCCCACACGCCTCCCAAGTAGTCATTCTCCTTGAAGTGGGGAATCATCTCTTGATTGACGATGCGTGTGCTGGTGGCATCGGTGATAGCGCCTTCCAGTCCATAGCCGGGTGCTATAAATGCTTCACCCTTGCCGTCCTGGGTCTTGGGCTTGATGAGGATGACAACGCCGTTGTTGTTCCCTTTCTTGCCGACACCCCACTTCTCGCCGATGCTGTAGGCCATCCAGGCCTTGTCATAGCCGCCGAAGTCGTTCATCGTGACCACACAGATCTGGTTGCTGGTCTCCATGGCGATGCGCTCCAGCGAGTCTTCCAGCCACTGGCAGTCGCCCAGTATGCCGGCAAAGTCGTTGACCAGGCGCGGCGGGTTAGGCCGTGCGGGCACTTGAGCCTGCGCGGTGAAGGCGGCCATGCAAACCATGAGTATTGCCATTAAGCGCCACCTGATAGCCCTATTCCATGTTGCCATAGTCATCGTTGTGGTCATTAGGTTCATTTTCAAAGTCGTCACCGTTGTCATAGGTGACCTCGTTGCTCAACTCATTCTCGTCACCACGCTCGCCAGGGAAGAATTGCGCCAATCGCTGCCCCATGTGGGCAATGATTTCACACAGTCCATCAACCGGGCGGCCAGCTTTCAAGTAGCGGGCCAATTCCTCGACCTCGTTGTCCCAGAATCCCTGGGGCACGACCTTGTTGATGCCGGTATCACCCAGAATCGCCAGCTTGCGGTCCTCGTAGGCGACAAAGATGAGCACGGCGTTGCGCCGCTTGGTCGTGTAGAGGTGCAGTCTATTGAAGGTCTTGATGGCGCGATTCATCACCTCACCACGGCACCGCGGTGTCACATGGACGCAGATCTCGCCTGTCGTCCAGTGCTCGGCAGCGGTGATGGCGTCGGCGATGCGCCGTTGCCCTTCGCTCGGGATGAAATCGACCAGTGCCATAAATCAATGCGTTCCGTCGTTGGTACCAAAGTCCACCTTGGGAGCCTTGTCGGCACCCTCTTGGGCCTTGAAGTAAGGCTTCTCGCCAAAACCGAATATGTTAGCGAGAATGTTGGTGGGGAAGGTGAGGCGCTTGGTGTTATACTCGCGAGCCACTTCATTGAACTTGTTGCGCTCAACGGCGATGCGGTTCTCGGTGCCCTCCAGCTGGTTTTGCAACTCCAGGAAGTTCTGATTGGCCTTCAGGTCGGGATAGGCTTCGCTCACGGCAATCAGGCGACTTAAAGCGCTGGTCACATCACCTTGTGCGGCCTGGTACTTCTGCAAGTCCTCGGGGGTCATGTTCTTGGCATCGATGGTCACCTTGGTGGCATTGGCACGAGCCTCGATGACACCCTCCAGGGTCTCCTGCTCGTGCTTGGCATAGCCCTTGACAGTCTCTACCAGGTTGGGGATTAGGTCGGCGCGGCGCTGATACACGTTCTCCACTTGAGCCCAAGCGGTCTCAACGCTCTGTTGATCTTTCACAAGGCCGTTATAGCCGTTCTTAACCCAGCCAAACAAAGCGAGGGCGATAATGCCCAGGACAATAAGTCCAATACATCCTTTTTTCATTGTAAAATTATATTTTAAAGGTGAATAAATTTTTCTACAAATGGCAAATTTACAAATAACCTTGGAAACAATTGCAAGAGTTGTGCCATTTTTTCATATCACTCATCAAAAAGGCGTGCCTTCTCTTGCAAGAAGACACGTCGGATAACGAAACAATCTGTACCTTAAAAATGATAATGATGATGAGATGTGTCCTGGTTCAGGAATCACAGTGCCAGTCGCAGGCCGATGCCATAGCTGGTGTAGGTGGGCGTGGTGCTGTTGCGGAACGAGACACGGCAGAACCACTCGTCGAAGTACCAACTGCCGCCACGGTACACCCGATCGGTTCCTGATGCAGGGCCAGAGGGGTCGGTCTGTGCCATATTGCTATAACCGCCATACCAGTCGTTGCACCACTCGTGCACGTTGCCGCTCATGTCATAGAGCATCAGCTCGTTGGGCATACGGGTACACACAGCGTGTGTGCCATAGGCTCCAGGCCCCTTGAATAGCCATGAGTCGTTATAGGAATACCACCCCACGCTGGAGAGGTCATCACTGCCGGCATACTTGTAGCCCATGCTATTGTTGCCGCCGCGTGCGGCAAATTCCCATTCGGCCTCGGTGGGAAGCCTGAAGCTGCGGCCGGTCAGTTCATTCAGGGTGGTGATAAACTGCTGGCAATCCTCCCAGGAGACGCTCTCCACGGGGAAATTGTAGCTCTTGAAATAGCTGGGGTTGCTTCCCATGACCGCTTGCCACAAGGCCTGGGTCACCTCGGTCTGGCCGATGTAGTAGGACGACAGTGTCACCTCGTGAACCGGCTTTTCCCTGTCGCTGGCATCGTTGCCTTGCTCTAGGGTGGCTCCCATCATGAAGGATCCCCCCTCGACAGGCATCATGACAAAGGTCACACCGTTGACGTTAAATGTTTCTTCCTCAGGCGGGAACTGATAACTCCCTAACAGGTAATCGATGAGTCTTGTCACATCATCGATGCTCACCCTGCCGTCGGCATCAACATCGGCATTGGACTCGTTGACTCCATAACTTGAGCCAAGCAGGTGGTCGATGAGCGAAGTCACGTCATCGATGTTGATGCGGCCGTCTTCATTGACATCGCCTCTTGAGGTGCCTGCGGTTGCCTGCATCGGCCATGCAATCAGCATGACCATCATGATGAATGTCATATATATCTTTTTCATCCTGTGATAGGTGTTGGTTTAATGAACGCGGATGTACTTCTTGGCACTGCGGGTGTTGTCGCTATGGGTGGTGACCTCGATATTGACGCCGTCAAAGGGCCTGCCACTCTCGTGACCATTCAGGTTATAGTAGCGCACACTGGTGTCCTTGACCAATTGGGCCGGTGCAGCTTCCACTTCCTCGATATCGGTCATGTGATCCTGCCCCTCGTCGTTGATGGGCTCGAGATAGAACGACCGCAGGGGCTCATAGCCTTTCTCAGCCATGAGCTCATCCCAATTGGCTGGGAGCTCCACCTCAACTGTTGACCGTCCACCACCAGGCATGGTCTGTATCTTGTTGCGTGAGGCATCGCCCGTGATGATGAATGCGGTCTCGCCCTTGACCATCGTGGGGATGGTCAACATCATGGGCTCATCGCTGGCATACCATTCGGGTGTGGGTGTCATCTCGGCATTCTCCTCTTCGCGCAGCTGCTCCATGTACTCCTGCAGAGAAGTATGGTCGGGATTGATGGCGCTGCCGGGGTTGGCATAGTAATGGGCATAGGTGCGCTCATACAGTGGTCGCCTTGCCGTGGCGATGAGCTGGTCTTCCAGGTTGTCAACGGTACCATAGACCTCCTTGAGGTGGGCGGCGACTTCTTCGGTCATGAGAATGGTGCGGTTGGTGAACTGGACACCGCTACCCAGTGCCAGCTGGCAGCGCTCGGTGATGTCCCACGCCAGCAGCTGCATGATTTTCTCGCCGTCGGTGGTGGCGGGCGGCATATTGTTGCCCCACAATAGGGTAGAGGCGGCTGTTATCGCACTCTGGTTGAGGTCGATTCCCTGGCGGACGTGGTAGGGGTTCCACCCGATGCGCAGGCAGGCTGCATCGTCCTCGGCCATGCACCACGAGACAGGGTATCCGAAGGTGCCCATGCGGTCCTGCTTCACATAGTAGCCTGCGAGATTGAGCATTGCCAGATTCAAAAACCGTCCGATGGCCACGTTGGCCTGCTCGTTAATCTGGCCCTGGCTGTGGTCAAGGCCCAACTGGCGAGCCACGGGTCCGTTGGCCCAGCAATAGGGCACCCAGGCGTGGGTGCTTCCCAGCGTGCGGCGGAAGTCGCCCGAGGTCATCGCCTTGGTCAATGCGATCAACAAGGGCATGTATTCGGGCTTACATCCTGCCATCACACCATTGACAGCAACGTGCCACACCAGGCTCTGGCGATAGGAGGGTGACAGCACGGCGATGGTGCGGTTCCAGCGGTAATCGGTATATTTCATGAATTCCTCGACACGGGCCTTGGTGGGCGGGATGATGGGCATGCCGTCACTCCACATCATGTCGCGGAAAAACTCGTTTACCTCGTCAATCGTGCCACTGAAGACAGCCTCTTGCGGGTCGGCGGCCTCGGGATGTGAGTTCTCGTCGATTTCCTCCTGGGTGATGGGCTCGGTGAGCATGTCGAGGATCTGCGGCCAGAGCACCTCACGGGTGTTCTCTTTGAGCTGCTCCTCGGTGTGGGAGGCAAAGGCGCCAGGATAAACAGCGACCCTGAGAACGGGCAGGCCGTTGTTGTAGGCAGTGGTCTTGGCTTGGGTATCAAAGCCCGGGGCCGCTATCATCACCGACGGGATGCCGATGTACTCGGCAGCAATGCAGGACCCAGTCTCCTTGGGCGTGCAGATGCCGCAGCCGCCATTCCCCGAGATGACCGCATCGACACCGTATTCCAGCAGCCGTTGCTGGAAACGCTCAACTTGTGGCTTGCGGGCACGAGGGCCTGGGAACAGGCCTGCCGATCCGATTTCGCTCAGTACATAGACCTTTGCCGTGGGGAACGCGTCGAGAATCAGTTTCTTGAGTTCGACGTGGGTCACACTTGCCATGAATGAGCCGCCCACCAGAGCGATAGTTTTGCCGTCAAGAGTCTCGAGTCGGGGTGCCATCTCGATCATGTCAACTGCCGACTGTCCCATGGGCGAGAGCACGTCATAGGTGCCCTGAGTTTCATCGCCGCCACAGTCACCACTCGGGTCACACGTCTGGGCGCTTGCTGTCAGCGCCAGGAATAATACACTGGTGAGAATAATAAATTGTTGGGTGATTCTTTGTATCATAATGAAAAGGTTTGTGAGGTTTTTACATAGAAAAGATGCATAGAGAGGCCGAAAGTTAAAAAACGCTGCGACAATAATAAAAAAACGCTTGCCTATTTAACTTTTGGTGTGTTCACACATCTAAATAATGCATGACGACCAAGACCGACGACATCGCATTGCAGCAGATGCTCCATGACCCCACCCAGCGGGATGAGGGCTTCAGGAAGCTCATGAGGCAGTATGGGCACGCGCTCTACTGGCACATCCGTCGCATTGTGGTGGGTCATGATGATGCCGAGGATGTCATGCAGGAGACATGTGTCAGGATATTGAACAGCATCGGCAGCTATAAGGGAGAAGGCCCGTTGATGATGTGGATCTATCGCATCGCCACCAACGAGGCGCTACAGCACCTGCGGCGGCAGACTCACCTGTTCCAGAGCATTGACTCGCTGAGCGACGCCTTGTCGTCAAAGCTGCAAGCCGAGAATCCACTCGACGGCAACGAGGTGGAGATGATATTCCAGCAGGCCTTGCTCACGTTGCCCACGCAGCAGCGCATTGCGTTCAACATGCGTTACTACGATGAGCTGAGCTATGAGGACATCTCTCGTATCACCGGCAAGTCGGTGAATACGTTAAAAACCAATTATCATTACGCTACACAGCGGATAAAGAGTTATTTAAAAGAACATTCATCAAGATGAACGGACAAGGATTTCAGGATATAGGCAAGAGGTTGCCCTATAGCGAGAGCGATGAGTACCTTGACGGCCTGATTGAGCGGACGACCGAGGGTGCCCTCAGACAGCGCTCGGCAAGCCCTGTCAAGCGGCACTGGGTGCTGATAGCATCGGCAGCAGCTGCTTTGCTGGTCATCGGCATCGGTGTCAAGCTGTTGAACCACGGGTCACAGTCGCCGACCGTGACCATGCAGTCCAGCGGCCCGATCGACGAGTTCCTGAACACCTTGACCGACGAGGAGGTGGCGATGCTGCCATACTATGAGATAGAGGAAATACCCGAATACTGATAAATAATGACGATATCAATACAATGAAGAAACTGATTATCATATCCATGTTGATGCTCATGGCTGTCACCACGATGGCCCAGGAGCAGGCACGCCAGGCATCGCTCAACGAGCGTTTTTACCAAGCCAAATTACGGGAACTGGTCTATCGGTTACACATCACCAGTGAGCAGCAGAAGAAGTTTGAACCCATCTACCGCAGCTATTGTGAGGAAATGACGGCTTTGTGGAATGACCGCAAGCGTCCCATCAAGCCCAGCACTAGCAGCGATGCGGCAGCCATGGCCAAGCGCAAAATGGAAATGCAGCAGCGCGCCCAGGGCATCCGCATGAAGTATATCGACAAGTTTGCCACGGTGCTCAATGCCCATCAGGTGGATCGCTTCTTTGAGGTTGAGAGCGCGATACAGAAGAAGCTCAAGGAGCGTCGTGACCAGGCGCGTGGCCAGTGATGTATGGAGGAGAGAGGAGAGAGGAGAGAGTAGAGAGTAGAGAGTAGAGAGTAGAGGGGAGAGAGTATATCTTCATACTGCTTGACCGACACATAATCATTGAAGCCGGCGAGGGGAATTTCTCTCGTCGGCTTCATAAACGGTGGGAATGAAGTTGTGGATCAATAGTTCTCGGCCTTGATCTGGAAGTAGGCCTGCGGATGGTTGCACACGGGGCACATCTCGGGAGCCTTCTTGCCGATGACCACGTGACCGCAGTTGCTGCACTGCCACATGGTGTCGCCGTCGCGCGAGAACACGATGTCCTGCTTGATGTTGTTCAACAACTTGAGGTAGCGCTCCTCGTGCAGCTTCTCGATGGCGGCTACGCCTTCCATCTGCTCGGCGATCTCAATGAAACCCTCCTCGCGGGCCTCCTGGGCCATGCGCTTGTACATGTCGGTCCACTCGAAGTTCTCGCCAGCGGCAGCATCCTCAAGGTTCTCGATAGTACCCTTCACGGCACCACCCTGCAGGTGCTTGAACCACAGCTTGGCATGTTCCTTCTCCTGATTGGCGGTCTCCTCAAACAAGGCAGCGATCTGCACATAACCGTCCTTCTTAGCCTTGGAGGCATAGTATGTGTACTTGTTACGGGCCTGTGACTCACCAGCAAAGGCTTCCATCAGGTTCTTCTCGGTTTTTGTTCCTTTTAACTCTTTCATTGTGATAGTGTTAGTTTAGTTATTAATTGATGTTTGATTATTGTGCTACAAAGTTAGCAACAAAATCACACACCCCCAAATCCCCACCACTTTTTTACCGAAAATCCTCCTTCCCTCGCTCACCCTCCATCCCATTTAGCAATAAGTTTGTTAGTAATAACTCTATTAGTAATAATTTTATTACTAAGAATCTTGTTACTAACAGAATTATTACTATCTTTGCAGCGACAAACTTTAATATCATATAGATATGGCACCCATTATCAATCCATTTGTATTTGGCAAAGCTGCTGAGGGAGAATACTTCACCGATAGGCAAGAAGATGCTAAGCGACTGACTGCCAATCTCACTCACGGCATCAACACCATCCTCATCTCGCCGCGACGTTGGGGAAAAACTTCGCTAGTTAAGAAAGTTGTGTCTGAAATCGATAACCCAGAAATCAAGACCGTATTTCTTGACATATTCCAGTGCAAGTCGGAATGGGAATTCTACCATGCCTTTGCAGCTGCTATTATCAAGCAGACGGCAACCAAACTGGAAGAATGGGTCGAAATGGCAAAGACATTTTTATCGAGTATTTCCCCAAAATTCACCTTTGGACCCGATCCCATGAGTGATTTTTCCATCACTTTTGATTGGGACAAGAAAGATGACTCTTATATGGACATCTTGCAGTTACCCGAAAAGATTGCACAGAAGCGAGGCATACGCCTGTTGGTTTGCTTGGATGAATTCCAGCAAATGGCCGAATTTACCGATACAGTCACTTTCCAGAAAAGGTTGCGCTCGGTGTGGCAACACCAGCAGCATGTTACCTACTGTATGTTTGGCAGCAAGAAGCATCTCATGGAAAACATGTTCAATGATCAGAGTATGCCATTCTACAAATTTGGTGACCTGATGTTTCTCAAAAAGATTCCCACCCACGAATGGGTAGCCTTTATCTGCGCCAAATTCCGAGAAACAGGCAAAACCATTACCGAACAACAGGCAAGAAAAATCTGTGAAGCGACCGAAACCCTGTCATCCTATGTCCAGCAACTCTCATGGGTTGTGTGGTACAAATCAGGCGAAACTGTGACCAATAGTGACATCAACGAAGCCATTGATGACCTGCTGGAGCAGAACAAAGTCTTCTTCCAGCGTGAAGTCGAACAACTCACCGAGCTGCAACTGAATTTCTTGCGCGCAATGGCCAATGGCGTCGCTAGCGGCTTTAGCCGCAAGGACACCATCAAGAAGTACCGCCTTGAATCCTCAGCCAATATTCAAGCGATTAAGAAGTCCCTGCTCAAGAGAGACCTCATTGATGTGGATGGAGATAAAACGTCCTTCAACGACTCCCTGTTCAAAATCTGGCTCAAGCGCCAGCGCTATTACAACTAGCGGCACATCCTTTTGATAGAAAAAAACTATTAGTGTCCGGGGAAAAATCGTCAAGGTTTTATAAACACCTTGAGATCAATATTGAACTATTAGTGTCCAGGGAAAATTTAGCAGGTCGAAGGCCTGCACAAGGCCAGCGGCCTTGAATTGCATAAACCCCAGGGCGCACAGGTCGAAGACCTCGTGTGGCCTGGGGAAAGCAAGATCGAACAGAATCGGGCCTCGTAG
>JAFTEU010000171.1 GCA_017453505.1 Muribaculaceae bacterium | reverse complement strand
TTTTAATTGTTTGTGATCGAGTTATTTTTCTTTGTTTACAAAGATACAAACAAAAGCTAAATGCCCACTCTTTTTGAAAACAAGAATAGTCAACAAGCCCTATGTTTGACTTTGACGGTGCAAACATAGGGCTTGTCTTCCAATTAAAAAACTTTGCGTCTTCGCGCCTTTGCGTGGGGCATTACTTTGCGTGAGGCCCACCCGCAGACAATTGACAACTAAAAGCCGAAAACTGAAACGATCAGGAACCACAACGGCGGCACCAGCAGGGCAGGCAGCATGTTGAGCACATGGCAGTCCTTGATGCGCAGCAGCGACAGTCCCGAGCCTGTGATCATCAGGCCGCCCACGATGAGGAGCTCGGCCATCAACGCCTCGCTCACGGCGGTGCTTGAGAGCAGCGCCACGCAATAGAACAGACCTTGCCACAAGAACAGCACCGGGGCGGCCAGCAGCATCCCGATGCCGTAGGTCGAGCCGAAGATGGTCGCCGTGACCAGATCGAGCGTGGCATTGGTGAACAGGAAGGTGTGGTCACCCTCCAGGGCACTGATGACAGGCCCCAGCATCGACAGCGGGCCGATGCAATAGACGAGCGTGGCAGTCGCCAGCCCGTCGGCCAGACGCGGCCCCGATGAGGAGCCCCCCTTCTTGCTGCGACGCTCCACCAGCCGGTGGAAGCGCCCGTCGATGTCGAGCGCCACGCCCACCAGGCTACCGATGGCCATCGCGGCGATAAACAGCACGGGGTACTGGCTCTTGGGCAGGTTGGTCACAACGGCGTTCAGGCCGATGGCAAAGCACGCCAGCCCCAGCGCGTCATAGAGCACATTCTTATACTTCTCCTTGATGCCCTTGTGCAGCACCACGCCGATGAACGTGCCCGCCACAATGGTGCAAGTATTGACTATCGTTCCAATCATAATTGATCTCCTTGGTTCACTGATGAATACTGTCCTTAATAGGTCATACCGAATGTCCATAGGGGAATCTGGATCCCGCTACCGATTTCAATGTCGTCCTTAACGATATAGGCATTGTCCAACCCCTTGATTTGGCGACTTGTTTTCTTCTTGCCTCCCACCTCAAATGTGATGGTGCCGATCTCAAAATCGGCATTCCGTGACGCGATGATGTCGGTCGTTACCCGCATCTGGTTATAAAAGAAGGTCTCACGGATATTTCCGACATCGGTTATCGCTCCTCCCATCACATAGGCCAGGTTGGTGTTGTCCAGATACACCTTCTCGACCTTTCCTAACCCGCGGATGCCTCCCGTGGCATCCCGCAACTGCCCGATCATGCCGGCCTTCTCCATAAAAACAAAATAATCGGGCAACACGTTGCGGCTCACACCCACTGCGGTAGCGAGCGACTCCATCACGGGCTTGAAGGGCACGCTGCGGGCAATGATGCCCAGCAGGTGGCGCAATTTGCGCCCTGTAGCCACTGTCATCTTGGCATACTGCGGGATGTCGATGTCCATTGTCTGCTCTACAATCTGATTGAGTAGCATTTCAAACTGTGGGTCGTTGCCAAAGGGGTAGTACCCCTGTTGCAGATACTCGTGAAACCAAGGCAGGGGGTGTGGCACACCTGGCAGTCTCACGCGGCAGTTCAATACATCGTCGAGCGAGGCAATAGGCAACGGCAGGTCATGAAACAGGGCGAGATACTCGCGGAATGACAGGCCTTGCATGCGGTAGATGGGGGCTCTGCGACTCAAGTCGGCCTCACCTTGGGTGATGTCCAGGATGGAGGAGCCAGTGAACGAAACCTTCAGGTCTGGATGGCTGTCATAGATCTGCTTCAATTCCTGAGACCAGTTTCCATACTTGTGAATCTCGTCGATGAACAAGTGCTCTCCGCCCTCGCGCGCAAACTCGTCGGCAACGTCAATCAGCGAATGCGACGCGAAGTAAACATTGTCAGCCGAGGCATAGAACATCTTGGCGTGCTCCCGATGCTCCCTAATGTATTGCAGGAACAAAGTGGTCTTGCCCACACCCCTGGGACCCACCAGACCGAACATCTGCCGCTCCCAGTTGATCTGGTCATACATGTAGCGGTGAAAGGCTACTGACACAGCATCAACGCGCTGCTCCATGATTCTTGTTAAGTTAGCATCCATGATAATCTCTCTATTGGTGCCGCAAATATACAACATTGCACTGAAAATTGTGCAGAAAATCAAGAAAAATGCACAAAAATTTGTGCAATCCAGGTTTTTGCGCTGGTAAATGGGCTACAAGGGGCAAGAATGAAGAATTATTGCTACTTTTGCACAATAGGATTTTAAAAACTTGACAAGACATGATAAAACGATACATTTTACTGATATACGGCCTGTTGCTGGTGACTCTCATGGTCAGCGGCAAGGCTGGCGATGAAGTGAAGCAGGCCCGTAAACTGGCCGGGCGCTTGTCCCCTGCGCTGGCCGACAAGGTGGAGTTCGCCGCGATTCAGGCCGAGGGCGGCCGGGATGTTTTCACCCTGGAGAGCCGTGGAGGCAAGGTCGTCATCGGGGGCAATAACGCGGGCTCGATGGCGGTGGGACTGAACCGCTACCTGAACCGCTATTGCAAGGTGACGGTGTCGTGGTATAGCGACGCACCGCTACATCTACCCGAGGTGCTGCCCGAGGTACCCGCCCCCGAGCGGGTCACGGCACGCGTGCCGCAGCGCTTCTTCCTCAACTACTGCACGTGGGGCTACACGATGCCCTTCTGGGGCTGGGAGCAGTGGGAACACTTCATCGACTGGATGGCCCTCAACGGCGTGAACCTGCCACTGGCCATCACTGGGCAGGAGGCGGTGTGGTACAACGTGTGGACCCGCCTGGGCATGACCGACGAGCAGGTGCGTGCCTACTTCACCGGTCCGGCCTACCTGCCGTGGCACCGCATGGCCAACATTGACGGCTGGTGCGGTCCGCTGCCCAAGGAATGGCTCGAGGGCCAGACGGCCTTGCAGCAACGCATCGTCGAGCGCGAGCGTGCCCTGAACATGCGTCCCGTGCTGCCCGCCTTTGCGGGACATGTGCCGGGAGCGCTGCGCGAGCTGTTCCCTGATGCCGACATCCAAGCCTTGGGAGGCTGGGCTGGATTTGACGAGCAGTACCGCACCTACTTCCTCAACAGTGAGGATCCGCTCTACAGCCGCATCCAGCGCATGTTCCTCGAGGAACAGACGCGCCTGTTCGGCACCGACCACATCTACGGCATCGACCCGTTCAACGAGGTGGATCCACCCAGTTTTGAGCCCGAATACCTGAACAAGGTCTCGCAACACATCTATGAGAGCCTGACTGCCGTCGACCCCGATGCCGAATGGCTGCAGATGGCGTGGTTCCTCTACTACCAGCGCAAGGACTACACGCCCGAGCGCACCCGTGCCATGCTCACGGGCGTGCCCCAGGGCAAGATGACGATGCTCGACTACTACTGCGAATACAAGGAGATGTGGCGCGAGCACGAGGGTTTCTACGGCCAACCGTTCATCTGGTGCTACCTGGGCAACTTTGGCGGCAACACCAATGTGCAAGGCCGCGTCAAGGAAGCGGGAGAGCGCATCGAGCGCGCGCTGGCCGAGTGCGGCGGCAACCTCGTGGGTATCGGCTCCACACTCGAGGGCCTCGACGTGCAGCAGTTCCCCTACGAGTACATCCTGGAGAAGGCATGGGACTATGGCAAGACCGACGAGCAAGTCATCAACGAACTTGCCGACCGCCATGCGGGCCAGGAGAGCAGGCCTGCTCGTGAAGCCTGGAAACTGCTCTATGACAGCGTGCTGGACATCACGCCTGGCAACTTTGCGGCTCCGCTGCCATGCTCCTACCCCACCCTGGGCAAGGAGAGCCGCACCGTCAAGTATAGCCCACGCGACCTGCTGGCCGCATGGGACTGGCTGCTCCAGCAAGACAGCGTCACCACCGATGCCATGACCATCGACCTCATCTGGGTGGGCCGCCAACTGCTGGGAGACCTGTTCCTCGTCGAGAAGCAGCAGATGGACAAGGCATTTGAGCAAGGGGATTCCACCGCTGTCCACAACCTTGGCAACAACTTACTTGACCTCATGATCGATCTGGATCAGTTGAACAACCACCATCCCCAGTCCACGCTACACACATGGCTGCAGCAGGCACGTGACTTGGGCACCACACCCGAGGTCAAGGACTATTACGAGATGAATGCCCGCCGCCTGGTCACCACCTGGGGCGGCCACCTCAACGACTATGCCTGCCGCAACTGGAGCGGACTGATCGGCGCCTACTATCACCACAGGTGGATGTTCTACATCCAGGAGATGTACAGCGCCCTATATTGGCATCGTCCCTTCAATGAGAAGGACATGCAGGAACAGATCGACACATTCCAGCAGGAATGGGTGGACATCATGAGGGACTACACCAAGCTGGAGCCGTCTGACCTGGATATCCTCACACATTGCCGCCTGTTGCGCGACAAGTACCGCCCGCAACTCGACTCATGGATTAAAAGCAAATAACAACTCCTCACTTCTCACTCCTAACTCCTAACTTAAAAAAGCGGCAATTGCCGCTTTTTTTGTATCTTTGCGGCCATGAAACGAGAGATGAAAGGAAACGTGTGCGTGTTCTGCGCGTCGAGCGCCAATATAGACTCGCGCTATCATGACGATGCCCGTGAGTTGGGCCGACTGCTGGCCGAGGGCGGCTGGCGCTGCGTCAACGGCGGCGGAGCCGTGGGACTGATGGGTGCCGTGACCGACGGCACGCTCGATGCAGGCGGCGAGGTGACGGGTGTCATTCCCAAGTTCATGGTCGATAACGGGTGGTGCTATGACCGCCTGGAAGATGTCATCGTCACGGCCGACATGCACCAGCGCAAGCAGATGATGAGCGAGATGGCCGATGCCGTCATCGCCCTGCCCGGCGGTGTGGGCACACTCGAGGAACTGCTCGAGACGCTCACCTGGCGGCAACTGGGACTGATCAAGACACCTATCATCATTCTCAACACACTGGGCTACTATGACTCCTTGCTAGGGATGCTGCGACACGCCATCGACGAGGGATTCATGAAGTCCAGCCACAGCCAGCTGTGGCAAGTTGCCGCCACTCCTCAGCAGGCCATCTCACTGCTCGAGAACAGTGAGCCTGTGCAATTTGAGTCCAAATACTGATCACCGCCATGCCCGTCAACACCCATCCAGCCGATACCGTGCAACCTCCTGTCGATACTGTCGAGCAATACTACGCTCCGCAGTACCTGGACGGTTTTCCCGATACGTTGACGGGAGATTCGGCACTGGGTGACGCCAACACGCTGCCCCTGATGGAAGTGCCATCGGGCGGAAAAGCGGTGCCGTTTGCCCGCTCACCGCTGCACGACACCCCATCGATGTCGCTGCTGCTTGCCGGATTGCTGGCCGTGGCGCTGTGCTACCACACGGGCTACAAGTACATCGCCAACATCTTTCACAACATGTTCTCGACCAGGCGCCGCGAGAACCTGTTCGAGGATCACACCGTCAACGAGACGAGCATCCTGGCTGCACTGATTGCCAATACCTGCATCGTGGAGGGAATCCTCATCTACCTGGCAGTGCAACTGACCTGGCCCGCGCTGGCACCGGCCTTGCAAGGCAGTGTGTTCAAGCACATTGCGGCCTATTGCGGCCTGGCTCTGGGATTCTACTGCGCGCAGTGGGTGATCTACAAGGTACTGGGATACACCTTCAGCGACAAGGTGGGTTCAAAACTGTGGATTGACGGATTCAAGTCATCACAGTCGCTGCTGGGGCTGGTGCTGCTGCCCGTTCTCGTCCTCTGGATGCTGTATCCGTCCAGTGGCAAATTGCTATTTACAATAGCCTCAACTCTTTACGTATGCGCACGGCTGATATTCATTTACAAAGGTTTTAGAATTTTTTATGGCAATTTGTCATCAATTCTCTATTTTATTTTGTACCTTTGCGCCGTCGAAATCGTTCCATTGGCCATCATGGTGAGTGTAACGTATTGGTTTAGTGGTATTTTATAGCATATTTACAATAGATGAGCATTAAGAAGATTCTGGTCTCTCAACCTAGACCAACGTCTGAGAAATCTCCTTACTTTGACTTGGAGAAAAAATACGGTGTTGAAATAGTATTCCGACCTTTCATTAAGGTGGAAGGGCTGTCATCCAAGGAATTTAGACAATCCAAGATTAATGTGCCTGACTACAGTGCCATCATCCTGACAGCACGCACCGCCATTGATCATTTCTTCCGCTTGTGCAAGGAGTTGCGTTACAATGTGCCCGACACATTAAAGTATTTCTGTGTCAGCGAGACCATTGCCCATTATCTCCAGAAGTATGTCATCTACCGCAAGCGCAAGATTTTCTATAGCGAGACTGGCCTCATGGAGGACCTCATCCCCATCATCGCCAAGCACCACAAGGAGACTTACCTGATGCCCGTCAGCGATGTCCACAATGACAAGGCCGTTGTGCTCGACAACAACAAGGTGAAGTATGTCAAGGCTGTCATGTACCGCACGGTGAGCAACGACTTCAAGCCGGGCGAGCAGTTCGACTACGACATGCTGGTGTTCTTCACCCCCGCCGGCATCAAGTCTTACACGACCAACTTCCCCGACTACATGGAGCGCAATGTCGTGATCGCCGCCATGGGACAGACGACACTCGAAGCCGCAACCCAGGCAGGACTCAAGGTGGATATCACCATTAAGCCCGAGACTCCGTCGATGGCAAGCGCTATCGAGCAATACCTCAAGAAAGCCAAGGCCGAAGAGGAAAAAGCCGCTGCCAAGGCTGCCCGCGAGGCGGTAAAGGTAAAGCCGGCCGCTACCAAGAAAGCCGCATCTAAGAAAGCCGCTGCCAAGAAGCCCCTGACAGAAGAAGAACTCTTTGCTAAGCGATCCAAGGCCGCCAAGAAAGCCGCTGCGACACGCAGGGCTAAGGCCAAAGCCGCAAAGGCCGCCGCCAAGAAGTTGCTCACAGAAGAAGAACTCTTTGCTAAACGCTCGGCTGCCGCCAAGAAAGCCGCTGCTACACGCAGGGCAAAGGCTAAGGCCGCGAAAGCCGCCGCCAAGAAAGCGGTCGCCCAATCCATCAAGAAACAGGAGCAGCAGACAGCCCAAGAACTCTTCGCTAAACGGTCGGAGGCAGCCAAGAAGGCCGCCGCAACCCGCAAAGCCAAGGCCGAAGCCGAAAAGGCTGCCGCCGCCAAGCGCTCGGCTGCCGCTAAGAAAGCCGCCGCTACACGCAAGGCAAAGGCCGAGGCAGCAAAGAAGAAAAAGAAATAAACCTTCTTGAAACAAGAAAGTAGAGTTTTTAGATGGGGCGCGCTTGACGGCATGCCCCATTTTATGTAACTTTGCACCCGCAATGGATTATAAGCTGAAAAAGGACGAGAAACTGTGCAGCCGCAAGGCGATAGAGCGCCTCTTCAACGACGGCAAGTCGCTGATGGCGTTCCCATTGCGCGCTGCCTACAGGCTGCGCCCCACAGGTGAGCATCCCGTCCAATTCCTTATCTCCATTCCCAAGAAGCGCATCCACAAGGCCGTTGAACGGGTCACCCTGCGGCGACGCGTGCGAGAGGCCTACAGACTGCGGCGACACGAGCAGCTCACGCCAGTCCTTAAACAGACGGGAATAGGGGTTGACATCGCTTTCGTCTATCTGGATAAGACCTTAGCGCCCTACAGTGTCATTGATGAGAAAATGTGCCTGCTGCTCCAGCGCATCGCCCATGCAGCCACCGAACACTCAGCAAGTACCACCACATCCACCCAAACCGCAGAACAATGAGCAGACTTGTCGATGAAACGGTACATGTCTGCCGTGAAGTGCTTCGCTTCATCGGCTGGCTACTGATTCTGCCCATCCGTTTCTACCAGAAGTTCATCTCTCCCCTCAAGCCCCCCACGTGCCGTTTCACCCCCACGTGCAGCCAGTATGCCATCGAGGCGATACGCAAGCACGGGCCATTCAAGGGGTTGGCATTGGCGGTGTGGCGCATCCTGCGCTGTAATCCTTGGGGAGGAAGCGGCTATGATCCCGTGCCATGAACACCCCGATTGTTGATATCCACACCCATCGGCTGGATGCCACCGCGGCACTCATTGCGGTTGACCCCAGGCAGTTTGAGCCTCAACCCGGACGGTATTATTCGGTGGGATTCCACCCTTGGCTTGAACTCGACAGTCTCACCGAGGACGACTTCTCTTTACTGGAACAATGCGCCAGCCATCCCCAGGTGCTCGCCATCGGCGAGACAGGCATGGACCGTCTGCGGGGTGCAGCGCTTGATGTTCAGGCATCGGTCTTCGCCCGTCACCTGCAACTGGCACATGACGTGGGCATGCCTGTTGTGGCCCACTGTGTGAGAGCCAGCCAAGACATTCTGGACGTGCTTCGATCGATGGGCCTCACGAATGTCCCCGTCATTATTCACGGCATGCGAAGCAATCAACACGTGGCACGCGCACTACTAGAAGCAGGATGCCACCTCTCCTATGGAGCCCGATTCAATGCCGAGGCCCTGATGTCGACCCCGCTGGAGCGGTTGCTCATCGAGACCGACGATGCAAGCACGACCATCGACGATGTCGCTGGTCACGTCGCACAGGTCACAGGAACCACGGCCGAACACATAAAAGAAATAGCCGCTGGAAATGCCCAACGACTATTGACAAAATAATCTAAAGGGGACTTCTATAAATTACCGAAATGTTTATCTTCTATGTTGACTGTATTTTGTTTCTTTTTGGCATATTTTGTCTTATCTTCTTGAACCATAGCTCGCTATGCTCCTGCAAAGCTAAAACAAAATTTACTCAAAAATAAATCAAAATTCATGTCAAGCTAATTTATAGAAGTCCCCTAAACTATCTTTTTCTTAATCAACTTTTATCTCATCCTTTGACTTGACCGCACGGGATGTTGTCGTCTTGACTTCACCCTTAACGATAGCCTTTTCATCACTGGACTTCAGCTCCTTGGCGGGAGACCAGTAGCCCGAGGGACGATAGGCGGTATACTGGTAGAACCTGGAATCGAGAGCCAGCAAGAGGTCGCCATTGCGGTCGTAGCCATAGTACAGGAAGTCGGAGTCACCATCATAGTAACGGATGATGAGTTGGTCGCCATAGGACTGCCAGTCAAAGTCAACATAGGAGAGACCATAGTACCTGTCGTAGTAGGTATAGCGTCCAGTATAGTTGGCGTAGAAATCATAGCGGACCCGATCATATCCGGCAATGTCATATTCATAGTTACCCTGGCATCCATAGTAGGACTCCCAGCTGCCCACAATATCGTCAACGTAGTAAGGTGAATCCCATTGATTACATGATGTCATCACCAAGGCAAGCACTGCAAAAAGCAGCAAGTTGTAAATCTTTTTCATAGCGCAAATGAGTTTAAAAAATTACTAGATGTGCAAAAGTATGAAAAATTTGTCAATAAATAGGAGTTCACAGGTTTTTTTCACCTTGAAAATGCGCGTGCCACTGGTGTGAATCGTGGCACGCGCCACCTGGAAACACGTTCTATCAGAAATTCACACCTACGTTTAATGTAAAGCAACCTCCGTGAGTGTCGTCAAAGCTATCTTGTCCGATGTTCGCCAGACCGATATCATAGCTGGCATCGACATAGAGCATATTGAAACCCACTCCACAACCTATCTTCAGACCGCCGTCAAAACGCTTGAAATAGCCGTCGTCAAATGAGCTGAATGCCGTGCGGTTGCCGTAGTTCTTGATCTTGCCATCGGTGCCCACCGAAAGATATCCACCGGCATAGGGCTGAATGCTCGTCTGGTTGCCCACAAAGTGCTTGTACTTGATGATCAAGGGCACCTCCAGATAATTCAAGTCATAGGTGAACCTACCCTCACCAGAACCACTCTTGCCTCCTTTCTGGCTATAGTAGAGTCCTGTCTCAAGGAACAAAGGAGCGCGGTAGGTGAGTTGAGTGCCAGCAGCCAGGCCGATGTTCAGGCCCGTCTTGATGCCGCTGCCGTCGAGCACGGGACTCTCGCTATTGACGTGGGAAGCATTCAGACCCACGCGCAGGCCGACGTAATATCGATGCCATGCGACATACTCGTTGCCATGACGGCCAACCGTCTGTACCCTGGGTTGATAACCTCGTCCGTAAGGATAACCAGGCTGTGCGAGCGCCGGCAGACTGAGCAACACGCATAATGCTGAAAGTAGAATCGTTTTCTTCATTGTCGTCAAGTTTTAATCGGTTATCATTTCTTGACCTTTAGACTTGAACGGACAAGGAAAGTTTAGAATCGTTTACCTAAAAACGATAATCGCCAATTTTGGGTCGATGAAAAGAAAAAACTTGCCGACAAACGCTGGTCACTTCTCGGCCATAACCAGCATATCACGCATCACATCCTCCAGTGACCGCAGATTCAACATGCTGGAAATCGAAGACGTCTGCAGCTCATAACAGATAGCCAGTACAACGACAAGCGCGAGGATAAAACCAATCGCCCAACACTTGAACGGCTTGCGCCAACGATTGTCCTCATACAGACGGCACAGCACGAACATGGCGACGGGGACAAACAATGGTTGGAATGGCACCACATAGCGGGCCATCGATCCCGCCATCACATAGGCGATAATGGCATAGATGACCGCCGGCCACCATGCCCAGGCACCCATGTTCTCATGACGGCGCCAGCTCATGAACAGGTAATAAAACAAAGCAATGCCCCCCAGCAGATACCAGCCAAATGTAATCCGGCATATATAATTGGCAAGAACAGGCTCTTCGGAGATCAACCATGGGAAGGGGATGAAGAACTGAACCGCCATCGTGAGCGGCAGCATCAATGCCTTGTGCCAGCTTGAGTAGAGAAAATAGTAATTGAGCAAGTCATGATAAACCTTCTGGGAGTCGGTCATGACATAGAAACGCTGCATATTCCAACCGCCACTCACGATCTCGGCATGACGGCTGAAGGAGTAAGACGCGAAGTGGTCTCCCACAAGCAGGGCGACCAGTGCCACAGCAAGCATACCCAGTGCCATCATCCAGTCACGGCGCCAGTGAGGCACAGCCATGATGACCACGCCAACCGCAAAGAAATAGAGGAAGGTCGTGCGCACCAATGCCAAGAGCGCACAGCCCAGCACAAACAGCACGATGTCTCGCCACAAGCGGTGCCGCTCGTCATCAACGGCCGCCATCGACGATAACGCATACCCCACCATGGACACCGATAGATAGGTCGAAGGTTCTTTTAATATACTGACTCCCATCATCAGGTAGAACAAGAGCAGGCACGTGAGTATCATGCCTCCTGTCAACAACGACTGGTGTGATACCGACACCCGGCCGATCAGCAACCGGCGGGTCGTCATACCTGTCAGCACGACCGAAATCATCGTGAACATCATGTTCATCGCGAGGGGCCAGACCACACTCACGCCCAGCACCTTCCACAACGCAACCATCATCAAGGGAAATCCGGGGAAAATCACACCGGCTTCATCTACAGCATAGCCACTGTGAAGCAGCGCCCACTTGTAGAAGCCACGGGCATCGGATTTCAAGTCAGGGAATTGCAGCGTGCACTCTTCAAACTGGGTCCACCGCAATAGGTTGGAGTAAGACACCACTATCAGCAATATGGCCAACATCAACAATACCACGCGCGCTGATGTGGACGTGCCACATGCTCGAGACAACAGCAGGCATGGCACCAGATAAGCCACCAGAAAAGCCGCAGTGATGCCGCCACCATCCTGTAGGCCGAAGTGGCCCACTGCAACGACAGCCAGCACGGCAAAGGTAATGACCTCGGCCAGCAGCAGCAACGTCCTTGGCATGGTAAGTCTGGGCATGACTCTAGCGCTTTATAACTATCGGTGGTGTCTTTTTTAACAAGTTTCGGGGTGGCAAAATTAGAACTTTTTGCACTCTTGGGCAAATTTTTCGCCCAATGCTTTTCATTTTCAGTCAAAATATCTAACTTTGTATGTTTAATCCAGTCAGAAACTGAATCATGGGCAACCAACCGATGAAAATAGATGTCGACAAGGTGCTTAGGGAACGTCTCTCCAAGCGCTATAAGTACATCCCGCGTTTTGCCGTGCGGTGGTTGGAACGCACCATTTGTCAAGATAAGCTCAACAGCATTCTCCAGAAGATGGCAGGCAAGAACAGTGTCGATGCCGCTACTGTGGCACTCGATGAGATGGACATCACGGTCGAGGCGACAGGACTTGACCAGCTACATGAGGGCCGATTCATGTTCGTGTCTAACCATCCACTGGGAGGTCTTGACGGCCTGGCTCTCATCTCGCTGCTGGGCAACCGCTATGACCGCAAGATCAAATTTCTGGTCAACGACCTGCTCATGGCTGTGGAGCCACTGCGAGGCGTTTTCCTGCCGGTTAACAAGTATGGTAGCCAGTCACGCGCCAATGCCGCCCAGATCGAGGAGGCTCTGGCAAGTGACAACCAGTTCATCACGTTCCCTGCAGGACTGTGCTCCCGCATGCAGCCTGACGGCACTATCGCCGACTTGACATGGCAGAAGGCTGCCGTCGTTCATGCCACCACCTATCAGCGGGACATCGTGCCTGTCTTCTTTGATTCCCGGAATTCATCGTTTTTCTACCGCTTTGCCAAGTGGCGCAAGCGCCTGGGCATCAAATTCAACATCGAGCTCATCTTCCTGCCTAGGGAAATGATCAAGAAATGCGGAAGCACCCTGCGTGTGGTCATTGGCAAGCCATTACCTTGGTCTTCGCTGGACGCATCGCACCCCAAACAGGAAGCTGCCCACCTGCGTGATATTGTTTACTCAATGGCCGCTTTGCCATCCAAACCCTAGAATAAGCCCTATGGAACCGATTATTGAACCCATCCCCGTCCAACTGATTGAAGAGGAACTCACTACCGAGCGCCTGTTGCGGCATACCAACAAGGCCGATAACGACATCTACGTCATCACGGCCCATAACTCGCCCAATACGATGCGCGAAATCGGGCGATTGCGTGAAATCTCCTTCCGTGCGGCTGGTGGCGGAACCGGCAAGGCCTGCGATATCGACGAGTTTGACACGATGCCTGTACCGTGCCAGCAGCTGCTGGTGTGGAATCCCGAGAAGCGGGAGATCATCGGTGCCTATCGATTCATTGGTGGCTGGGATGTTGAAGTCACTGGCGGCGTGCCTCGCATAGCTACTGGGCACATGTTCCGCTTCAGCGACAAGTTCCTTACCGATATCCTGCCCGAGACCATTGAATTAGGCCGCTCGTTCGTGCGTCCTGAGTATCAGTCCACACGAGAAGGAGTGAGGGCGCTTTTTGCACTCGATAACCTCTGGGATGGTTTGGGTGCACTGACGGTCATTTATCCCCAGGTCAAGTACATGTTCGGCAAGATGACGATGTATCCGTCCTATAACCGTGAGTGCCGCGACATGTTGCTGTGCTTCCTCAACCTCTACTTCAAGGACAAGGAAGCACTGGTGGTCCCCATCGACCCGCTGCCCGACACACGCAACGATGACCCCGAGCTGATGTCTCAATTCGTGGGCAACGACTTCCGCGAGGACTACAAGCGGTTGAACACCTTCATCCGCCGGCACGGCATCAACATCCCGCCGCTGGTCAATGCCTACATGGGACTGTCGCCCAAGATGCACATGCTGGGCACCGCCATTAACCGTGAGTTTGGCGATGTCGAGGAGACGGGTATCCTCATCAACCTTGATGAGATAGCCGACGAGAAGAAGCGCCGCCACATCGACACCTATCTTGAACACCTGGCACAGGTGCTCAGGAACAACCCCTCCAAACCCTGACATCCATGACTCGAAACATCCTATCATCGCTCTTGCTGGCAGTCTGCTGCATCATGACGGTCGCAGCCCAAGAAACGGCAAACGACACCACGACTACGGCCTATCCTTGCTGCGGTGCCCAGGTGCAAGTCAGTCATGACTCTTATGATCTTGGCATCGTGGCGAATGCCGGCAACAGCGAGTTGGCTCCTTACTATATCTCATCCAACCAGGGAGGAATCATCACACAGCAGTATTCCGCCTTGGCCTACGCCAGTGTGAGCCATGCGTGGGAGAGATCGGCCCGACTCTCGTGGGGCGCAAGTGCCACGCTGATTGGCGGCTACACGTCGAGTGCGGGCTATGAGCGCTACGTGGGCAACGGACAATTCGAGGTACAGCGGCAGCACCCCGCCCGGATTTGGCTACAGGAAGCCTATGTAATGGGCAAGTACCGCAGCATCTTTGCGGTGGCGGGCCAAGCCTACAAAGCGTCGCCTATTGTCGATGGCTCATTGGGCAGCGGTGACCTGGTATGGAGCAATAATTCCCGCCCCCCTGTAGGCCTGAGGGCCGGTTTCATCGACTTCCAGAACATCCCGTTCACCAAGGGCTGGCTGCAAATCCAGGGCGAATTCGGCTACTTCCGTGAGTTGGACGACAAGTGGCTCGAGAACCATTATAATTACTATAACCACTTCATCACCACGGGCACGTGGCTGCATTACAAGAGCCTGCACTTCCGCACTAACCCCGACCAGCCGCTGGTGTTCACCATCGGTGCCCAGTCGGCTTGCCAGTTCGGCGGCACCGCCAAGTACTATGAAAACGGCCAGGTGACCCGCACGGTCAAGATGGATACCGATGCCAAGGCTTTCTTCCGCACCTTTATCGCGGGCAGCGGCGGCAACAGCGCGGGCGACTCATTTGTCGAGGGCAACCACCTGGGCACTTGGGACATCGCGTTGAAGTATCAGTTGGGCGGGCATCAGCACCTGCGCGCCTATACCCAGTGGCTGTGGGAAGACGGCTCGGGTATCGGCAAGATGAACGGTTTTGACGGCCTGTGGGGCGTTGAGTTCCGCCAGAATGGTTCACACCTCGTTTCGGGAGCCGCCATCGAGTACATCGATTTCACCAACCAGAGCGGTCCCATCCACTGGACACCCAACGACCGCCCCGGCACGCCCATCACCAGCCACTCGTCGGGTGCCGACGACTACTACAACAACTACATCTACAATGGCTACCAGAGCCGCGGCATGTCCATCGGCTCGCCCTTTGTCAAGTCGCCACTCTACAACCTGGACGGTTACATGCGCTACCGCGACAACGTGCTGCGCGGCTTCCATGCCGCCATCGAGGGCTGGTTCACCTGCAGGTGTTATTACCGCCTGCAGGGTTCTTACCGCAAGGCGTGGGGCACTCCCATCATCCCCCGTGTGGGCAGTGTTGACGACTTCTCGATGGCGCTTGACATCAATTACTACCTCAAGCAAGCGTTCACGGGGTGGGCGGTCAAGGCGACCGCTGCCATCGACCGGGGCTCGCTCTACGGCAACAACTGGGGAGCCCTGCTGAGCATTTCCTATCGTGGTGCCTTTAACTTCAAGAGACAATGAAAAAGACTGCATTACACATCCTGACCCTCCTTGCCGTTTTATCCTGCTCGGTCCTGCTCGGTGCATGCACACGCAACCACGGCGACATCGGCATCTGGTTCGGCACATGGCATGTCGAGCAGATCATCGCTAATGGCACACGAGTCAATGTCGGGGGCGACTACTTCTTCCAGTTCCAGAACAAGGTGTTCCGCGTCTCTCAAGTCAGCGGGCTCGAGCAGATGGTCGAGAGTTTCGGCACATGGGATGAAGCTGATGGCGGTAACATGGTCATCGCTTTTCCCGCTCCAGACGTCTTCTATATCCAGATGCCTGGACTTGAGAGCCACAACGATTTCGCTGTGGTCAGGGAATCTTCACGTTCCATCACGTTCACCAAGGTGGATGCATCAGGAAACAATTATACTTATATACTGCGCAAGCAGCCCTAACATCAAGCCCGATTATTTTCATTAATTATCCGATATGATCAACAGACGATTTTACAGCACAATCACAGTCCTTCTGCTAGGCATTATCGCCATCACGGCAGGAGTGCGTGATGATTTCAAGGCCAACCCCAAGTTGAGTGCTAACAACTATCAGGCCTACCCCACTAGCGGCTTCACCACCCCAACGGCACCCCCCGCGGGCTATGAGCCGTTCTTCATCAACCACTACGGCCGTCACGGCAGCCGCTGGCTCATCAATGAGAAGAAGTACACCTATCCCCTGCAGATGCTCGAGAAGGGCGAGCGCAACGGCAAGCTCACCCGTCGCGGGCAGGAAGTCTTGGACATCCTGCGACAGGTGCACAACGCCAGCCAGGGCCGCCTGGGCGAACTGAGCGACATCGGGGCCGAGCAGCACCAGGGCATCGCACGACGCATGTACCAGAATTTCCCCCAGGTCTTCCAGGATGGCGCTCCCGTCGTCGCCCGCTCGACCATCGTCATCCGCTGCATCCTCTCGATGCAGAACGAGGTGGACGTGCTCGCATCGCTCAATCCCCGGCTGCGCATCACCACCGATGCCAGCCAGGCCGAGATGTACTACATGAACTATAGCGACAGCGTGGTCAAGCCCCTGCGGGCCAGCCAGGCCCAGCTGCTCCAGCGCTGCAAGGAGAAGTGGATCAACCCCAAGGGCATGTTGAAGAAGCTGTTCACCGACCAGCGCTTTGCCAACGACAGCATCGACGATGCCCGCAAGATGATGATCTACCTGATAGAGGTCACCGGCAACATGCAGAGCCACCACCAGTTTGAAGGGGTCAACCTCTATGACCTGTTCAGCAACGACGACATCTACAGCGTGTGGCGCTACAATAACGCCAACTGGTACATCAACTCGGGCGAGACACCATTGACCCAGTGCCGTGTCGATTACATGGAGGCCAACCTGCTGCGCAACTTCATCGAGGATGCCGACCGTGCCATCACCAGCGGCAGTGCCGCCCCCGGCGCTTCGATGCGCTTCGGCCATGAGAGTGTCGTGCTGCCCCTGTGTTGCCTGATGGGACTGAATGGTGCCGATTACCGCACTACCGACCTCGAGACTCTTGACAGATACTGGCAGACCTACAAGATTTTCCCCATGGCGGCCAACATCCAGTTCATCTACTTCCGCAAGGCGGGCAGCGACGACATCCTGATGCTGCCGCTGCTCAACGAGCGCGAGGCCACACTGCCCGTAGCCACCGACGTTGCCCCCTACTACCACTGGAGCGACGTGCGCGACTACTTTATTGATAAACTTTCACGCCAACCCATCATCGAGACGAACAAATGAAGCACATCACATTATATCTCCTGGCAGCGCTGGCCTGCCTGACGCTCAACGCCACCAATCCCCGCACCCAGGTCATCGGTAACTTTGACCGCTCGGGCAGCAATCACTATGCCTACCCCTATGGCTCGGACGTGGAAGTGCCGCGACTCACCGCAGCTCCCGCAGGCTACGAGCCGTTCTACATGGACCACTATGGCCGCCACGGCAGCCGCTGGCTGACCAACAGCAAGTACTACAGCCGCCCCGTCGAGGAGCTGGGCAAGGCACAGCAGGCCGGGATGCTCAACCTGCAGGGACAACGGCTGCTGCGCGCACTGACGCTGGTCAACGAGGCATCCCAGAGGCGCGCCGGTGACCTGAGCGATGTCGGTGCCGAGCAGCACCAGCAGATCGCCGCACGCATGTTCAAGAATTTCCCCGAGGTTTTCAAGGGCGATGCCCGCGTGGATGCCCGCTCGACGGTCATCATCCGCTGCATCCTCTCGATGCAGAACGAGACCATGACCCTGCGCTCGCTCAACCCCGCCCTGCGCATCACCACCGATGCCAGCTACCACGACATGTACTACATGGGATGGGGATACGGCGAGGACACCCTGGCCAACCCGCTGCGCAAGAGCGTGGACCACATTGCAGACGGCATGTACGGCAAGTACCTGCATCCCGAACGCTTCGTCGCACAGCTGGTCAACGACACCGCATGGGCCGCGGCCAACATGGATGGCCGTCAGTTGATGCGCGACGTGTTTGACATCGCTGGATCGTTACAGGGCTTCCACGACTTTGATGACATTGACCTGTATAGTTTCTTCACCAATGGCGAGATCTTTGAACTCTGGCGTCTGAAGAACATCTACTGGTACACCCACTGGGCCAACGCGCCACAGAACGGCAACCGCATGCCCTTCATCGAGCGGGCTCTGCTGCGCGACATGATCGAGAAGGCCGACCAGGCCATCGCCACTGGCGAGCATGGTGCCTCGCTGCGCTTCGGTCACGAGACCTGCGTGCTGCCACTGGCTTGCCTCATGGGACTCGATAACGTCAACTACAGCTGCAACGACCTCGACAGCCTGCACCTCTACTGGCAGGACTACAACACCATCCCCAAGGCCTGCAACATCCAGATGATTTTCTACCGCCCCATGGGTACCCAAGGCAACGCCCCTGACAACATTCTCGTCAAGGTACTGCTCAACGAGCATGAGGCACTCCTGCCGGTACAGGCAGCTAGCGGCCCATACTACCGCTGGAGCGACTTGCGCCGCTACTACGACCACAAGCTCGCCACCCCCATCGACTGGACGGTAAGGTAAACATCCAGGTAACACTGAGCGACAACCGATTCGCTATAGGTGGCCAGGGCTCTTGCTCTGGCCACTTCATTTAATATTAATGGTGTCCGGGGAAAAATCGCTAAAGATCCATAAATACCTTGAAAACAATATCGTACAGGTGGTTTCGTGTAATGGGGCTTGCTCTGAAGCCCGTTAGGGCTGGCCAGGTCATAGGCAGGTGGTGAAGTGAGGCAAAGCCGAACGGAACCCCTGCATCGTGTTGGCCCCTACCAATATTTAGCCCCATCGGGG
>JAFTEU010000170.1 GCA_017453505.1 Muribaculaceae bacterium | reverse complement strand
TGCTGAAAGCATCTAAGCACGAAGCCAACCTCAAGATAAGATCTCCCTTAGGGTCGTTGCAGACGACGACGTAGATAGGCGGCAGGTGCACGGGCGGCAACGTCCTCAGCCGAGCCGTACTAATCACCCGAAAGCTTTCTTGTCGCGAGCCTTTCATCTGCCGGAAGCGCGCTGAGGCGTGGCGGTGCAGGTCAGGCGAGCGTGAAGGAAAAGGCATATCGGGCTGGCTCGATAAAGTGCGATTGAAGAGCAGTGAAGTCGCGATAGAGGTTTTCGCGCGAAGCGTTCCCCCGATGGTTTCTTTTTTTAAGTAACACAGCCGCGGCACATGCAAGATGCGCCGTTAGTGCAGAAAAGGTAAAGAACAAGGTGGTTATAGCGTGAGGGTCCCACCTCTTCCCATTCCGAACAGAGAAGTTAAGCCTCACCACGCCGATGGTACTGCGAAAGTGGGAGAGTAGGTAACCGCCCCCTAAGAGAGGAGATGTCCAATCCGGATGTCGCCTCTCGTTTTTTTATTGTTGTGTGTCACCGGTCTCCGGTCATCGCGTGACGGTCCCGCCATTTCCCGTTCCTGGCACAGAGCCCTAAGCGTCACCACGCCGATGGTCAGCGACTCGGGAAGGCGTAGGTAACCGCCCCCTAAGAGAGGAGATGTCAGCAATGATGTCGCCTCTCGTTTTTTTATCTGCCTGCTAGATGGGCTTTTAAAATCCTGTCATGCCGTGACCGTGGCAGAGCCACGGCCCACGTGACACACTAGACACACTATATGTTCTAGATTCTCTAGATACTATAGATTGTCTAGAGGGGTATTAGGCCTTGATGAGTTGACTGGAGTACTTGTAGATGGCTATGAAGGCAAAGAAGATGGGAATTGTCAAGAGTAGCGCCGAGAGAACCATCAGGTAGTTGTTCTCAATGGGGCTGACTCGCATATAGTAGAATGTGCTTAGTGTCTGAGCTAGGTATAGCTCAAATGAATATTTACCGATGAATGAGATGATTCTGTAAAAAGGACGAAGGTTGATGTACTTGAACGACCATACGAGCAACAACATGAGCATCGACAGGAAATGAGACTCGGTGAGTACCATGGTCTCAAGGAGGAGCAACGAGATGTAAATCAACACATCCTTGCCGCGGCCGTTCTTGTACATGAAATAGATGATGACACCGCTCACAATGATGGGGAACCGGCCGACAAAGTTATTGCCGAAACTGATGTAAGGCGCTATAAAATGGCCGAAGACAGCCACTGCGTTTGCTGCAAGCAGGTGCCACCACACATTGCAGTGCTGCATTTTCTTGCCGCAGTAATACAATAATGGGAACAGGAGATAGACGCAAATGATGGAAGGTGTGTACCATTCAACATCGGTGTGCAATGCCTTGATGACACTCAGACCGCTACACTGGAACGCGATGATGTTGAGTAATGACGCTGAGGGTCGGAAAATGAAATAGACAATCAGCAGGAAGATGATGTATAAGGGGAACAAGCGCTTGATGCGATGCTTGTAGAAGGTTGTGATATCGTTTTTCTCAAAAGAGAAACACAAACCGAATGTTGACAACACGAAGAAGGCATCGACTCCCAAATAACCATTGAGAAAGATGGAAGCAGATGTGTGCCGATAGATGTTGGTGAAACTCACAAGATGGTAGAGCACGACCGCAATGATGGATACCCCCATAATGTACGGACGGTCAAATCTGGTGACAAAAGTCTTGTTTTCATCCATTGTGGTACAGGTGTTAAAAATAACTGGAGTCTGCTGCTACTGGTCTTGATATCGTTGTTATTAAGGGGGCTTCTATAAATTACCGAAATGTTAATCTTTTAGTTGACCAGATTTTGTTTTTTTGGCAACTTTTGCCTTATCTTCTTGGACCATAGCTCGCTATGCTCCTGCGAAGTTAAGTCAAAATCTGCTCAAAAATAAATCAAAATCAATGTCAAGCTAATTTATAGAAGCCCCCTAAAATAGAAGGTGTGTGTCGGGGCGAAGGTGCCTTCTACCATGACACACACCTTGTAACAATTCGTGTCATCGGGGGGTTTACCAGATGATGACACGGTCGGCAGGATCGCGCCACATGGGCATGCCTGGCTTGATGTCGAAAGCGTTAAAGAACTCCTCAAGGTTGCGGATGGCGACGTTCACGCGGTTAACACCCAGGCTGTGGGGGTCAACCTTAGTGCGGCGCAGCATCTCCTCCTTGGTGATGTTGGCTGCCCAGACGTTGGCATAGCTGAGGAAGAACCGTTGGTCGGGTGTGAAACCGTCAATGAGGTCGTTGCCCTTGCCCTGCTCGGTCTTCTTGAAGGCGCTGTAGGCAACACGCAGGCCACCGTGGTCGGCGATGTTCTCGCCCATGGTGAAGTTGCCGTTGGCATGCACACCGTCGGCCACTACCTCAGCGCTGTACTGGGCACCAAGTTTGCTGGCCAGTTCCTGGAACTTGGCAGCATCCTCGGCAGTCCACCAGTCCACCATGTTGCCGTTGTGGTCAAAGTTGCGTCCCTGGTCGTCAAATCCGTGTGTCATCTCGTGACCGATCACCACGCCGATGGCACCATAGTTGCAGGCCTCGTCGGCATTGGGGTCGAAGTAAGGAGCCTGCAGGATGCCTGCGGGGAAGCAGATCTCGTTGCTGGAGGGCTCGTAGTAGGCATTGACGGTCTGAGGTGTCATGTACCAGCGCTCCTTGTCAACGGGCTTGTTCAGCTGGCTGTACTCATATTCAGCCTGGAAACGGCGTGCATTGAGCACGTTCTCCCAGTAGCTCTTGGACGGGTCAATGTCCAGACTGGTATAGTCGCGCCACTTGTCGGGATAACCGATCTTGACGGTGAAGCTGTTGAGCTTGACGAGGGCATTGACCTTGGTCTTGGGACTCATCCATGACAGGGTAGCGATGTGCTCGCCCAGTGCCTTCTTGAGGTTGTCGACGAGCTGTTGCATCTTCTTCTTGGAGTCGGCGGGGAAGTACTTCTCGACGTAGAGCTGACCGACGGCCTCACCAAGCAATGTGTTGGGAACGTCCAGCGAGTGTTTCCAGCGCGGCATCTTGACCTGCTTGCCAGACATGGCTCGACTGTACATGTCGAAGTTGGCATCGGCGAAGGCATCGCTCAGGTAGGGTGATGCTGCGTCAACATACTTGAAGATGAGGTACTCGCGCACGTCCTGTTCCTTGAGGCTCTTGAACATCTCGTTGACCTTGGCGATGGACTTGGGCTGGAAAACGCACACCTTGTCGAAGTCCTTCAGCCCCAGGGTGGTGAAATACTGATCCCAGTTGATGTTGGGATAGTCGGCCTTGAGCTGGGTCACGCTCATCACGTTGTAGAGCTTGCTGTAGTCGCGTGTGTCCTCACGGGTCATTGCTACCTGGGCCAGTGCAGTCTCGATGGCCATCACGTGCTTGGCGGCCTTCTTGGCATTGCCCTTCTTGTAGCCGATGAGCTGGAATAACTGCTGGATGTAGTTGACATAGGCATTGCGTACCTTGACGGTGTTAGCGTCCTTCTCCAGGTAGTAGTCGCGGTCACCCATGCCCAGGCCGCCCTGGGTGAGGTAGAGCATATTGGTGTTGGAGTCCTTCATGTCGGCCATGATCTGGGAGTTGAAGAACGGGTCGCCGATACCGCAGTGCATGTCGGCAACGGTGCTGGCGAGCTGGCTCATGTTCATGCCCTTGATGCCCTCAATGTAGCTCATCAGAGGCTTCATGCCTTCCTGATTGAGGCGCACGCTGTCCATGCCGAGTGCATAGAGGTCGCCCACCTTCTGCTTGATGCTGCCGCGCGGGTTGTTGGTTCCCAGGTTGGTGATGATGTCTTTCACCTGGTTGCGGCTGTTCTCGGCTAGCTGGTCAAAGGTGCCGAATCGCGCGTACTGAGGGTCGAGAGGATTAGCCAGTTTCCAGCCACCACAGGCATACTGGTAGAAGTTGTCGCCAGGTTTGGTGCCTGGATCCAGATTGCCGCGGTCAACCGCCTTGATCGGATTGCCAGCAGCTGCAGTCATTGCGATGATTGCCATGAAAAATAAAGTGATTTTTCTCATAAAAATGTTTTGATGATTTATTGATAATGTGTTAAAGATTCAATGTCGATAGCAGTTGCAAGAGATTCCGCTCCATCACGTCATAGCCCGCACTGTTAGGGTGGACACCGTCATCGGTGAATGCCGGTGTCATGGCAGCGCCGTCGACCGTCATCGACGGGTAGTGATCCAGGTAGGGGATTTGTCTGTCGCGGCAATAGTCGCTGATGCGGCGATTCAAGCGCTGGATTTTGCCCACTACATCTTCCACTCCCGTATTCCAGCAGAAGCCGTCGCAAGGCAGCACCGACGAGAGCACGACCTGAATGCCACTAACCAGCGCGAGCTCTGACATTGACATGATATTGTCCATCGTGATATCCTCGTCATAGGGGCCGTTGTTCTCAGCGATATCGTTAGTCCCGCAGTTGATGATGACAACGCGAGGATTCAGATTAATGACATCCTGACGGAAACGTGCCAGCATCTGGCTGGACACTTGGCCGCTGATACCTCGGCACACGAGCTCATTGGCCTTGAAGAAAGCAGGATGCAGTTCCTCCCAATACTCGGTGATGGAATTGCCCATCATCACTATCTTGACCGGTGCGTTGCTGGCCAGCAGTTCACGGTTGGCCTGGGCATAACGCGTCCTAGCACTCCAGTCACCGGGTTGTGCCGCATTGCCGAAGAGTAAGTTCCAGAACATGATTACAACCAGTATTATTCTCTTCATGTTGTTACAGATGGTGATAAACGATGCTCAAAGGTACAAAATATCCTTGTAATACACGTCAATCAAGCCTAAAAAACGTGAAAACACATCGTCATCGAAGCATCCTTGACAGGCGAGTCACCCACTTCTTGAATTTGGATTGCTGTGACTTGCGTTGCATTGTCGATTCATATTCAATGTGAGTCATTTCTTCCATGTTGGCAATCGCTTCATTGATCATCTGCTCGGCTTGCTGGTAATCACAATTGCCCAGGTCGGTGTTTAATTCTTTGGAGTTTATCATTGTTCTTTGTTTTTAGGGGTGTTAAAAAATCGCTAACTCTTATTCAGGGAGATGTCGTCAACATTCTTGCGGAATTGCAAAGGACTGACTCCGAATTGCTGCTTGAAGGCTTTAGAGAAATGAGACAGATTCTGGAAGCCACATTTGCTAGCAATCTTGGTCAGGGGGGTATTATCGGCCGCTATCATGCGGCGGGCATAGTTGAGTCTGACTTGAAGCACGAAGGCCACAGGCGTGAGCCCAGTAATTGCCATCACGCGGGTGCGCAATTGCTTACGGCTGAGCGACAGTGCCGCAGCGACGTGCTCCATGTCTATATCGTCATTGGCCATCTGGACGTGAATCACGTCAACCAGCTTGTTGATGAACTCCTGGTCGGCTTTACTCATCTGCTTGGCCTGCTGGTTATCGCTCATGTCGTTACTGGTCTTGGTGAGTCGTTCACGCAGGGTGAGGCGTTGCTTGATCAGTCTGGCTGACACTATCCGCAGCTCGCTGGAGTTGAAGGGCTTGACCAGTACATTATCGGCTCCGGCCTTGAAGCATTCCAGCCGTTCGCGCTCGCTCATGTTTGCGGTCAGGGCGATAATGGGGATATGGTTCAATGACGCGTCGTTGCGCAGTCGGGTAATCAGTTCCTTGCCGTCCATGACAGGCATCATGATATCGGTGATGATGAGGTCGGGAACCAGATCCATGGCATTCTGTAAGGCCTCCCGTCCATCGCGGGCAAAACGCAGCTCGTAATCCCGCTGCAGGTGGCTGGCAATGAAGAAAGCGACATTCTCGTTGTTCTCGACGATGAACACGAGCGGCTTCTGCTTGATGTTGCCGTTACCCGTTTGCCTGATGCGCTTCTCGGCGAATTGATGGTTGTATTCCTCGTCGTCGTTAACTCCGATGCTTGCCTCAGACAGCAAGGGGACATCAATGACGAATGTGGTGCCCTTGTCCTTCTCGCTCTCCACCGAGACAGTCCCGTTCAAGCCGGTCACAAGCTGATGGACAAGGGTGAGGTCCAAACTCGTGCTCACACCGTCATCTCCATTGAGTGACTGGTCAAATGGGTTGAAGATGTGACTCTTTTCATTGAGGGGGATCCCCTTGCCAGTGTCGGCGACAGTGATGCGCACCTTGTTGCTCTCAAGCGGAGTCAATCCAACCATCACTTTGCCATTACGGGGGGTGAACTTGATGGCGTTGGAGATGAGGCTGTGAACAATCTTGTGAATGTGGTCAGGGGGAAATACCACCATCAGTGTCTTGACAGGAGAGTTGAACTCCAGCGTGATCATCTGCTGCTGAGCGATGTCGTTGAAGTTGTCGACCAGCATGCTGACGAACATCACGATGTCGCCACGCTTGATGTCAGGGGCACACTAGTGTCTCTTAATTTATGTTAATCAAAATCGAAGTCAATACTGAGTTGCCTGTCATCCTGTATGCCAGTCTCCATCTTGAGGGGCATGAGCAGGTCACGGATGCCATCTGTGGTGAGTGCGGACTTGCCAAGGATGC
>JAFTEU010000169.1 GCA_017453505.1 Muribaculaceae bacterium | reverse complement strand
GATCTTGTCACCTATGACAAGCAGGGGAACCTCCTCGATGCCGTCAACACCCGCGAGATGCACCTGTTGTGGCGCATCGACATGTCCAACCAGGAGAATGATACCGTCTTCACTCTCGACAGCCACATCACCTTCAACGACGACCGCGTGACACTGCACCGCGTCATGGGGCGTTGTGTCATGGACTTTGACGGAGACCTCAAGGGGGCTCCAGTGTGGCAACAAGCCTGGGATCAGGACTACATCATCGATGCTAAGGGGCAGTTCACGCTTCAAGGCCAGCATGTGACCGGCGAGAAAGGCAAGGTGGATTACTATGCGGCACTTGATTTCAAGTCATGGGATATGCTGGTGTGCTCGTTGCATGACCCGGCAGTCATGGACACCTGGAATGACTACAGCGAACTCATCAGTTCCACTTACGACCCTGATTACCAGTTTAATCCATTCCCATGGGACGTGGCACAGCTCTACCACATGAATCCACAGCGGTTCCTGGGTTGGATGACCATGCACCGCGGGCAAGACAACCGACTGTTGCCGTTATTCAAGCTACCGCCCGAAGACCGTCCCGCCTTGATACAGGAGATTGACCGCATGGATGATGCCAGCGCCCGCCAGTGGCTCTCCGGCATTGTCAACTCATGGGATGATAAGCCACTGACAAAACACTTGTAGGAAGATAAAATATAGCGGTTCAACAACAAATGACAATGAAAACGATGATTGCACTAGCTGCCGCACTCATGATTATGGGTTGCAACAGCATTAAAACCAATGGACAGATGAACACATTGCCCGATCTGGTTCAAGTGGGGCATAGCCTGCTCAGCCGCGACACGATCCAGCCCGACACCTTCCCCACCCTGACCGCCGCACAGTGCCGTGAACTTGCTGATCAAACAGGTTTTAGCGTGCCCGACAGTGCCCGCCTCATCGGCATGCGGCCTTTCAATGACGAAATCACGATTGCTGCTTACCAGATTCCCACGGGCGAGGATCCCAACCAGTTCAAGGTCTATTTGGTAGCCCACGTGGGCAATTTGGAACAGGTCAGCAAGGGCCACTTGAGCCGAGACATTCATGTTTGGGACAATCTAGACCTGGGCGAATTTCACACCAGTGAGCACCAGAAGCCGTTGCGCTTCGGCGGCAACCGCTTCTACACCACCGATGCCGAGTTGCGCTTCGACGACGCGGCCCACTTCACCCTGCACCGCGTGATGACGCTCACCAGCCTCTACCTCAAGGATCACAGCACCAACGAGATGTGGCGCGTCGAGTGGGACAACCGCTACGGCATCAGCGAGGAAGGCCGCTTCTACTTCATCGACCAACAGGAAACCCTGCGCACTCCTGCCGACCTCATCGACCCCGTCATCGAGCAATACCAATCCCGCGACCACCAGCTATGAAGATGGAGACAATAGCAGTTTAATTACGACTCTTGACGAGTTCATCAATCCAATCCACATATCCGTCGCATCGGCCTACCAGCACTCGGCGCATATTGTTCAAGTCTCGGTCGTTAAATTGATCATGTATTGAATTTAGGTACTTGTCAATCACTGCATGGCCATATCGCTTCATGTCACCATAGTCCAGAATGAGGTATTTCACGTCGGTCAATGTATCCTGCCGATGTTGAGCTACATACTTGTGAAGCGCAAACGCCAACTCATCACCTCCAGTCGAGAGCGCTGCACCATAATTTCCCACGTCACGAGGCCGCCCCTGCACGGGAGATGATTTAATCGAGTCAACAGGGATTATACTTTTCTCCTTTTTAATTATGGGTAAAATAACATCATCCCCGGCTGGATCGACAAGAGCGGGTGAGCTGTCTATTGGAGTCACGGTCTCGGAGTGAACAATCACGGGAGATGTTATTGTGTCTTGAGAACCTACTGATGATTTGACAGGGGCAGAAGGTTGGTTCAGAATGACCATGACAATCAGCATGATCACAACAACGGCTGCAATCACTCCAGCCAGTACCAATAAAAGTACTGGCCGTGGATGCCTCAGAGCTGATTTCAGGTCGCTAATCGATTGATACCGTTCTTCGGCTGGGAATTTGCATTTTGAAGAGATGCGGGCATAGCCCCGACCCAAGTCCATCTGTTCCATAATGACACCCAGCGAGAAGATGTCGTTACGCACGTCGGGGGCAGCGATTTGAGCCTGTTCGGGTGAAATATATCCTGTGGTTCCCGCCGGTTGTTTAAACTCGGCATGGGTGCCAGTATCGGCAAGCGAGAAATCGATGACCTTGACATTGTGGCCCACAGCGGTGATCATCACATTGGCCGGCTTGAGGTCGCGGTGCACAATTCCCATTTCGTGCAGATAGGCCACGGCATCCAAGAGTTGATTAAAAGCCTTGCGTCGTTCGGCCAACGAGGGGGACCTGGAGAGCCATTGTCCCAAATCAGTCCCATCTACCCATTCCATGACAATGCACCGCCCCAACGAGGGCACATCCTCGATATTGACAGCCTGGACTATACCTGGGTTTTGCAGCCTCATGGTGATTTCAAACTCCTTGCTCAGCATCTCTTGATAGACTGTCAGGTCGGCAACATCGGGTGCAAGTGACTTGAGCGCATACCACCGGCCATAACGCTTGGCACGAGTGATTACATGGGTGGGGGAGGTAGAGACACGTGTCAACTGGGTGAAACCATCGGTCACACCTTCAAAGCCATCGATGACAAACCCTGACGCCGATGACTCTTTATCATCCAGTCGCTCACTCATCGCACTGGTTTTCTATCTCAGAGGCTTTTATTACCTCAAAATGGATGCCATCCACCTTGCCGCAAACGTATGCGACAGGCATACGGCCCTCTTGAACTAAATCATCAATATACAACGGCTCGCCCTCGATGATGAGTCCGCACCTGAAAGTATTCCCCGCCTGCAAACGTGTGCGCTCAGAATTCTCGACCACAAACAGGTCTTTACCTAGATGCCGCACAGTGCACATGCGCCCAGGGTTCCATGTGAGCAGAATGCGATCCCGCACTGCAAGATCTTGGGACACATTCAGTTTCTTGCTCACCACGGCCTCGCTTGACGACTCCTCGTTGGCAAGGGCCCTACCCTGCTCAACAAAATGTGCATAATCACGATAACCTATAAAGCGCGACAGGCAGTCAAGGGTGTACTCGCGGGGTTTCACATTGGTGGGCAGGTAACCCCACAACCGCTTGAGCGTGTTGGAGCTAACGGTCTCACCACGCTTAGTGCGCATCTCATCGCTCAGCCAGTCGAAGTCGCGAGGTGTCTTCATCTCACGCCGACACACGAGTTCGAGTTGAGCAAGCAGCCCACGATAGGTTGTATTCTTTTCGCCCTGATTCATTCATCATTTTTCAAATTGACTGCAAAAGTAATCCAAAAAGTGATGTTTAACAAACCCATTTTGACATTTTATGACTATTTGCTCATTTTATCCACAATCACCCGCAAATGGCTCAATTTGAACCAAAATGAATGGACAACCGTGAACTAACTTTGCATTGCAAAACCAATTGTTTAACTAATCAATATTGAAAGACTATGAATAAAATCCAATGTGAGTATTGCGGACAAGCTTTTTCCTCGGTCCAAGCGATGACGGCAAATCGTTGCTACCGCCATCCCATGGGGCCCAATAAGGGGCCGCACAAGCCCTACGAGGGCAGCGAAAAGAGCCGCTACACCTGCAAATATTGCGGCCAACAGTTTCCCAGTATCCAGTCCATGACCAGCAACCGTTGTCACCGCCACCCCAACGGCTCCAACAAAGGCCCCCACGCCCCCATGCTGTAGAAAATAATTTCCAATAACACATAACAAGAAATCATGAGCAACAATTCTAAGATCTTTTTCCAGCCCTGGGTTGGCAGTGATTACAACACGGGGGGAGTGTTTGGCAAGAAAGTCCTGGTTTTGGGTGAGAGCCATTATGGAGATGCGCCCGATCAAACAGATGACACCATCGGCACCATCAAGGAGTTTGTCTATGACTATTGGGGCGAATCCTATCAGCAGACATTCCTATGCTTTGAGCGGGCACTAACAGGTAGAGAGATTAGCCAAGAGGAACGTGAGCAGCTGTGGAACAGCATCCTGTTTTACAACTTCTTCCAGAAATCGACTACCGGGCCACGCACAGCACCCGACATGACCGTGCAGCAAAAAAGCGAAGCAGCATTTCGTGAACTGCTTGAACAATACCAGCCAGACGCCATCATCGTGTGGGGGCAACGGCTCTACAGCTTGCTACCCGCGTGGGATGGCACCGAGATCTCAATCGAGGTCGGCGGCGACTCGTGCCCAGTGTGGCACTACTCCATTAAGGGGAAAAGCATTCCCGCCATGCGCGTCCATCATCCCAGCGCTCCCACCGGCAAGAACTGGGAATACTGGCACAAGTTTCACAAGGCATTCATCGGAGAACCACAATTCAAATAATAACTAATTAAATCAATTATGAATAAACTATTTAGACGTTGGCTTAAGAATAGGATACAAGGAGACGAAGAAAAAGAACTCTTTTGGTGGGATTTATTCTATAACCATGAGGTGGTTATTGGCTTTGTCATTGCAACAATCCTCTCATTGGTGGTTTTTATCGTGACGGGAGTATTTTCAGGATTTGCCAATGACTTTTCTCGCGTATTTAATTTTCAATCAATACTTTATATCATAGGTATTGGGCTGTTGATTGGCGGATTAATTGCAATGGTCATAGTAAGTCCACTTAATGACGATGATAACACTCGCAAAGCCAATCCTAAGCAAGGCAGCTTTTATTGGGCTATAGCATTGGGGCATATCGCGAATATTATCGTCAACTGGGCCCCTCTACTGACTATTGTGGCTTGTTTTTCACACTTCAAGTGGAGTATTTTCTTTGGTTCCTGCGCGGGTGTAGCTCTATATTATTTCCTATTGGGCTTGTTGAAACCTAATGCCAAAGATTATGTGAATTGGCGTTTCGCATGGGCTATCGAAAATTATGATTTATTGTTTTCAAGACACTATAAATGGTGGACATCGGCAGCCCAAATGGAGGTTCAGAAATTCCATCTGAAGAAGTTTCAAAGCTATAAATACCATGCGGCTTTATCTCTAATCATGATACCTGTCCTTTTCACTTTGATATTAAATGGTTCTGGGGCTGTTTTGAAGGATGGTAAAAAGGCTACACAGGTTCAAGTGACAACTGACAGCATTTCAGTTGCATCTGATTCTGCTGAAAGTATAATAGAAGAGAATAATGAAGAAATAGATCTTTTTGGCAGTGAAGATGAAGACGATATTGCATTGCAAGAAGAACCGTTGAACGAAGATGCACAATATGATGAATATTATGAAGAAAGGTCATCACAGCCGACATCGACTAATACAGAATCAGAAAAAGCAGAGTCAAAACCATTAAAAACAGAGTCCACAAATCAACCACGCGAACAAGTTAATACTGCTCCCACAACACCAGCGAGAGAAGAACGCCACGTTGCACCGCATGCAGAACAAACTCCCAAAGCGAATGCTGGGCCAGAGTTTCAGGGAGGTAATTATGCGCTGTCAAGCTATATTGCCAGACACCTTCATTATCCAGCAGCAGCGGCCGAGAAGAATATTCAAGGTAAAGTGGTTGTCAAAATAACCATATCATCAACAGGCCATGTGAGCAACGCTGAAATTATCCAATCGGTAGATGATTTACTTGATGCCGAGGCTTTGCGCATGTGCCAATCGCTACCACGCTTCACGCCAGCTCGCCTCAATGGGCAGCCAGTGGCCTCAACGATGACCATCCCGATTAATTTCAAACTGTAATAGTTATTAATTTCGGAGGGCTCACAGGCCTCGGAACTCTCTGCTAGCGCAGTAGGTTCTGAGGCTCCTTTGTGTCAATTTTAGAGGGGATTTCTTGGTGGTGCGGCAGGAATGGATTACCTTTGTCACATGGAGGATAAACGCGGGGAGCAACGCAAGCAGTGGTGGGAACGGCATCACACCGAACATAAGGTGAGGCGGTCGATGAAGCGGCGCAACGCATTTCACGACTACCGCAGCCGTTGCATCTACATGATTACGCTGACAGTTGAAGGGCGGCGGCCAGTGCTGGGCGAGCTTCTTGGTCCTGACAAGAGCCACGTGGAGGCATGGATAAAGCCTTCACTGTTAGGAGAACGGGTAATGAGTTGCTGGCGTGAAATCGCCATCCATTACCCCGAAGTGAAGCCTATGGAAATCCAACTGATGCCCGACCACATGCACGGCATATTGTTTGTGACAAAGCAGATGCCTTATCACCTGGGACAAGTGGTGAATGGTTTCAAGATCGGATGTAATGCAGCAGCTCGTGAGCTATTGGGTACCACCTTGTGGGAAGAAGGTTACCATGACCGCATCCTATCCCATGAGGGACAACTGGTAACGATGGTGCGTTACCTGCAAGACAATCCTCGACGATTGTGGCTCAAGCGGCATCATCCAGAGTTTTTCACCGTACAACATGAGGTAACAATCGAGAACAATCATGTAGCCCTGGCAGGGAACCGCTTCCTGCTGGATTATCCTATCAAGGTGGCTGTGCAGTGCTCTCGCAGCATCAACAGCGAGGAGGCCATTGCACGTGAAGTGAACCGCTATCTTGACCTGGCACGAGATGGAGCCGTGCTGGTATCAGCCTGCATCAGCCCATGCGAGAAAGCCGTGATGCGAGCAGCATTTGATGCCGGAGTGAAGGAAATCGTGCTACTTGAGAATGGCTTCTCTCCAATGTGGAAGCCAGGAGGAAAGCAGTTTGATGCCTGTGCTCGAGGACAGTTACTTTTCGTAGCCCCATGGCCCTATCACAGTGAACGCAAAACCATTACCCGCACCCAGTGTCTACAACTCAACGAACTGGCCAAAGAAATAGCAACGATACAACCGCAGCAATGACAGTCCCGTACAGGCCAATGGCCTGCAGTACAGGAACCTTGCTGGTTCATGGTTCAAGTAATGCAAGGCAAAGCCTTGTACAAGTGGAAAAGATTCACTACCTTTGCAAGCAGTAACTAAATCGACTTGATAATTATGGCAACAGTTGACGACAAGAAAATCATCTTCTCGATGGTGGGCGTGAGCAAAACCATCCAGCAGAACCAGAAGCAAATACTCAAGAACATCTACCTCTCGTTCTACTATGGCGCCAAGATCGGCATCATCGGCTTGAACGGTGCCGGTAAATCAACCTTGATGAAAATCATCGCCGGCTTGGAAACACAGTACCAGGGCCAGGTGGTGTTTGCCCCGGGCTACTCGGTGGGCTATCTGCCCCAGGATCCGCAACTGGATCCGACCAAGACGGTCAAGGAAGTGGTGCAGGAGGGCGTGCAGCATGTGGTGGACGCGTTGAAGGAGTTTGAGGACATCAACCTCAAGTTCGGCCTGCCCGAGTACTATGAGGATCCCGAGAAGATGGACAAGCTGTTTGCCCGTCAAGCCGAGTTGCAGGACATTATCGATGCTACCGACGCATGGAACCTCGACAACCGCCTGGAGCGTGCGATGGATGCCCTGCGCTGCCCCGATGGCGACCAGTCAACCGAGCACCTGAGCGGTGGTGAGCGCCGCCGTGTGGCCCTGTGCCGCCTATTGCTGCAGAAGCCCGATGTCCTCTTGCTCGATGAGCCCACCAACCACCTCGATGCCGAGTCCATCGATTGGCTCGAGCAGCACCTGCAGCAATATGAGGGCACAGTCATCGCTGTGACCCACGACCGCTATTTCCTGGATAACGTGGCAGGCTGGATCCTTGAGCTCGATCGCGGCGAGGGCATCCCCTGGAAGGGCAACTACAGCAGCTGGCTGGAGCAGAAGACCCAACGACTCGCCCAGGAAGAGAAGACCGAGAGCAAGCGCCAGAAGACCCTACAGCGCGAGCTCGAATGGGTGCGCATGGCTCCCAAGGCCCGTCAGGCCAAGGGTAAAGCCCGTCTTAACAGTTACGACAAACTGTTGAACGAGACCGTCAAGGAAAAAGAGGAAAAACTCGAGATCTTCATCCCCAACGGCCCCCGATTGGGCAACAAGGTCATCGAGGCCCAGCATGTGGCCAAGGCCTTCGGCGACAAGTTGCTGTTTGACGACCTGAACTTCATGCTGCCGCCCAACGGCATTGTGGGCGTTATCGGCCCCAACGGTGCCGGCAAGACGACCTTGTTCCGCCTCATCATGGGTCTGGAGAAGCCCGACAGCGGCACGTTTGAGGTGGGCGAGACCGTCAAGGCGGTCTATGTCGATCAGCAGCACACGAGCATCGACCCCGACAAGACGGTCTATGAGGTCATCTCTGGAGGCGTGGAACTGCTGCGCATGGGGGGCCGCGACGTGAACGCCCGCGCCTACCTGTCGCGCTTCAACTTCAGCGGTGTGGACCAGCAGAAGAAGTGCGGCGTGCTCTCGGGTGGTGAGCGCAACCGCCTGCAACTGGCATTAGCCCTGAAGGAAGAAGGCAACGTCCTGTTGCTCGATGAGCCCACCAACGATATCGACGTGAACACCCTGCGCGCTCTCGAGGAAGGTCTTGAGGACTTCGCCGGCTGTGCCGTGGTCATCAGCCACGACCGCTGGTTCCTGGACCGCATCTGCACCCACATCCTGGCCTTTGAGGGCAACAGCAACGTCTATTTCTACGAGGGCAGCTACAGCGAGTATGAGGAGCACAAACTCAAGCGTCTGGGCAAGGAAGAGCCCACCCGCGTGCGTTACCGCAAACTCGACAGCTAACCATCGTGCTCTATTCTAAAAGTAAGACAATAAATACAATAAAAACAATGGCATCCGCGTTTTTGCGTTTGTCAACAAACTAACAACTGAGATATGAGACATCTGGTTTTAATCCTTCTGGCGCTGGCCATTGTGTCGTGTACCGGCAAGTGGCAGCATGGCGATGCCATCAATAACGGGCACGACTACTTGTGCAGCGTGGGCATCTGCGACGACTCGCTCAAGCTCAGCGACAACGATCTCCGCTATGACAACGATGGCGAGAAATTTCCCCACATGATCCTCGACCTGGCCACATGTCAGGCTTTAGGAATTGACAAGGTGATGTATGTGGACACCATGAACACGACCGTAAGTGTGTGGGGAGTCAAGGACTATCCCGACAAGGGCATCACCCTGCTGCTGGGACATACGGCCTACAGCGACATGCGCACCTGCTGGCTCGCGACCTATGGCAAGGATGGCATGATCGACTTCATGCGCCTGGGCGAGTGCGGCGGTGCTGTGAACCTGTCCTACTGGGACGACGCTGACGAGCACACCCGCCACATAGGTATCGACTCGATGCGCATGGTTATGCCCGACAAGTGGGGCAAGCCCATTAACGTCAGCCGCTGGATTTCATTCAATGAACAACGAGACGGCATCGAGACAGACTCCACGCTGTGGTTCATCGACAACGAGCTGCCTGTGACCATAGGCAATGACGGGCGTTTTACCATCGGCAAGATCGGTACAGTCTATAGCGCCGACACCACCCTGATTACCCCTTACTGGCGCTACAAGCGCCAACTCGAGGTGATGGCATGGACACCGTTGAGCGACACCACCTTCTGCGACCGTCTTGAGAATCTGCTGCACGAGGCGCGCGGGCACATCACCGAGCCCGCCCAACTGCTCGGCGACTTTGGCATGCTGGTGTCTGACCGTATGTATTGTGACACACAAGGCATCATGCAGTGGTGCCTCGACCATCCCGATGCACAGCTGACTCTTGGTCTGAAGGAGAGCATGAAAGATATCAACCCCGAGTGGATCTTGAACGAGTTAAAGAGAATCAAGGACCCACAAATCCTCGCCCGCAGCAAGCAGTTTTTCAATCTGAAATAAACACTCGCTCCGATAAGAGGTAGACAATAAGTACAATAAATACATTCTGCTGATTTTCAAGCTATTGTATTTATTGTACTTATTGTTTCCTACTTATTTCTTCTCTGGTGCTGATTCAAGAACTCTTCCCAATGAGTCAAGAACTGCTGATATAGAGCATCAAAGCCACCCTCTTGAAGGTCTTCTTCATGCAAGCACACCCTGTCATCAACAAACTGACGGCAGGTCAACCACTTTGAGAACGCCATTAACTCCTGGCCATGCCGGGCCTCAAATTCATCACACACCCGTTGCAACGAGTCCTCGTCTTCACCCTCCCACTTGATTTGCACATTGCGGGATGAGAGATACTGATAATACCACGTCTCAAGATCCATATCATAGGTCTTGACATTGTGCGACACTAACTCAAAGAGGTCATCAGGATAATCCTGCTTGAAACTGAATGCCATCTCACGCAACTGGGGCATCAACGCGATGAGGCTGTCAAGACGGTTCTGCACCACAGCAGCGCAACACTGATCCATGAGGGTGACCAAATCATCACAACGGTCATTGGGGCTCCAACACTCGGCTGCATCACCATGCGCCTCCAGGTGATAGGTCACGCCATCAAAGCCAAGTCGCCTGAAAAGATAAGACGAGGTCTCGACTGCCGACTCCACCAGCGTCTCCATCATCTGCATCACGCTGTCAGGCACCTGCATCTGGTAGGTATTCACCTTTGCAGGGTCATATTTGACCTTGCGATTGTTGTCTAAATTGTGGATGTTAGCATAGTACAGATTTTCCTTTGCCCAAGTGCAGGTCAGCACATTTCCGTTACCAGTCAAGGCATATTCACCCGTAAATGATGGCCGCGCCATATAGATGAACGACGGATAGTTGCCATAACCATCCAGCTGGCCATGCAGCAGGTAATCCTTCACAATCGCCATATAGCCATCACCGACAGCATCTTCAATCTTTGCCGTCGGCACCAGCCTGCTCTGCCCCATCACGCTCATCACAGCAAGCATCAAAGCCAGAAATAAACAATAACGTCTCATCTTCACCTCCATTCTTAAATAAACTGTGCAAAAGTAATAGCACGAGCCCAAATTTCCAATTTTTTACCCGAAATAATGCTGTGTTGTCATCTATGCTGCCACTGTGGTCTGAAACACTGAGGTCGTTCACACGTCGGCGGCGTGGAGAAGCGAGACGATCGTCTGCCACAGGACGGTGAGCGTCACGGTAGCCATCATCACGTTGTAGAGCAGGTCACGCACGGTGATTGCAGCCCAATCCTGCCCACGCAGCATCACCAGCCAGCAGATGACACAAGCCACCAGAGCGATGGCATACACGACAGTTGTGGCCCACGAGCCACGGGACTGCTTCTCGGGCAGCTTGTTGAGCACGCGGCGCGTGAACCAAGGGTTCTCTCCCGGGTCATGGGCTCCCTGCTTGAGCACCTGAGCCAATTTCTTATCTTCAATATCGTTCATATCGCTTGATTTTAAATTGATTATCTCACAAACAACTATTAACTCTCAATGACTTGTTTCATTTTACCCTTTGCACGGTAGATCAGGGATTTTACCGACCCTTCGGGCATCTGCATGATCTTGGCAACCTGCTTCAAGGGTTGATCCTCGATGTAGAACAGCGTCACCGCCACTCGCTCACTGTCGCCCAGCCTAGCCATCGCCCGCTGCACTGCCATCGAGGCATCTATCGCATCGCTGTCCGCGGTGCTAGCCTCGGCCAGGCGGGTGATGTCATCGACGTGTTCCTCCTGGTGGCGGCGCATGTGGTTATAGAACTCATTATAGGCGATGCGGTACAGCCATGTGCTGAACGACGACAAGCCCTTAAAGCTACGGATGCCCACATATGCCTTGATAAAAGTCTCCTGCGCCAGGTCATCGGTCAGCATCTCGTCGCCCGTGGTCAGGTTCAGCAGGAACCGTCGCACGCGCGGCTGGTAAGCCTCGACGAGCCTGCCGAATGCGTCCCGGTTGTCGGCCAGGGCGCATTGCGACAGCAGTCTTATTTCATCAAACTTAGAGAGCATCTCTCAATCAATTTCACATTGTTACTAATCCGTAGAAAGAATCAGTAAGCATTATCCTCGGCCTTGTAGTCCTCGTCAAAGGGCGGCGGCACGGGGATGCCTTCACGCATGGGCTCCTGCTGAGGAGCGGCAGCACGCTGCTGGGCGCGAGACCAGGCCTGTTGCAGTGCCTTCTGCTCCTTGTAGAGAATAAAGCCCTTGCACACGCCCACAAACATCAGTGCCAAACCGATGGGCCAGAACGGATTTCTAGCATCACCGATGGCTATACTGAAGAGTACCAGACAAGCACCCCAGCCTATCCACTTGACGGCGGGCATCAAGGCACGCCAGTTAACCATGTCGGTCATCACGATGGGGTTGCTGGCAGTCTGACCCTGGATGGGGGAGCCCACGGGGACTTGACCCGGCTGCTGGGCAGAGGCAGCATTCACCACAGGTGGAGCCTGTACAACAGGCTGCTGCACATAGATGGCACTGTGCTTCACGTCGCCCAGCGACAATTCGTTGAGCGGATAGTTGTTCTCAATGGCCTTCTCGATGACACGGTACTTATTGCGACGGTTCAGGAAGCGGAAGAACAGCACCAGCAGAACCAGCGCCAGCAAACCCGCGATCGTGGCGCAAGCGATGAATTGAGAGGTCACAGCCCACTGGCTGCTGATCACCCTGACATCATCGGAAGTGAGTTCATGCCGGCGGCCATCAATCTCCACGGTCGTTCCACTACCGCCAGCGAGGGTGTCACCCAGGGTGTCCTTGATCTTCTGATTAATTTTCTCCATTTCCATTACACTCATCGTGACCGACTTGTCACCATCGGTTACCACGACAGAGTCGTTCTTGAGTTCCAACTGTGTGCCACTGGCGGGAGTTGCAGTGACGGTCGGCGCAGCCACGCTGGTCAGCGCCATCATCAGCATCAATGCGAGTGTCAGAATTGTCTTTTTCATTGTCTTATTACTGTTTTGTTGTTTGTTGTTGATTCTAGTTGTTCAATGAGCACGTTGCTAGCCGCGTTCATGCATTAGACGCACCATGGCATTCAAAAAGTTTCACAAGACTGAATTTTTTTTAATCCGGCAAAAAAACGCTTGCTTTTGAACAATTAAGGGGGGAGCTTCCATTAAAATGGATAGTCCGAACAAAGGTACGTATTTTTAGCTGATTGAAGGTGATAGTCAACAGATAAAATCAGCCTCATCAAGACATTCATGGCTTTTTTCACCTCTAGTATGGCTCCTATTGTCTTTTTTATTCTCAATTGATGTTGCAGGTATGATTTGTTTGCTGTATCTTTGCATATTGTAAACCATAAAAAATGAGTCCAAGCAAGGAACAAATACAGAAAACCAGACAGCAGCAGGAAGCCGATATCGTCCAATGCCTCAAGACGTTGAGCGCCGGAGGGCTCATCCTCTACCCTACCGATACCGTATGGGGTATCGGCTGCGACGCGACCAATGCCGATGCCGTCAACCGTGTTTATCAACTCAAGCAGCGCGATGACAGCAAGGCGCTCATCGTGCTCATCGACAGCGCCGACCATCTGGATCACTACGTGATCGATGTGCCCATGATTGCCCGCGAACTCATCGACGTGGCTGTCAAGCCGTTGACCATCATCTATGAGGGCGCTTATAACCTGGCACCCAACGTGCTGGGCGCTGAGGACAGCGTGGGCATCCGCATTCCTGGTGATGAATTCTGCCACAGCCTGTGCGAGCGATACGGGAAACCCATCGTGTCGACATCGGCCAACGTGAGTGGGCAACCAACGGCCAAGACCTTTGCCGACATCGATCCTTCCATTGTTCAAGGCGTGGACTATGCTGTCCAGTACCGCCGGGGCGACACTACGCCACACCAGCCGTCCAATATCATCCTACTGAGCAGGGACGGCACATTCAAGATTATCCGATAAAAATTCCAGTGCGTCATGAAGATCAGGCTAGACATCAGCAACAAGGCTCACCAGCAACGCATCAAGTATGTGGTTGGTGATTTCCTGATGTCTAATCTCGCCTGGTTCACCTATAATATCGTCCGTTACCACATGGGGGCTGTTATCGGTTACGGCAACATGGGCACCTATCTGTCGAGCAAGATGGTGCTGCTGGGACAGTTGTTCTTCCCGCTACTCATGATGGTGACCTATGCCTTCAGCGGCTACTATAACAACGTGTGCCGCAAGTCGCGCATCCAGGAGCTGCTCACTACCATGGCCAGCGCTGGCATCAACACGCTGCTGATCTTCTTCCTCGCTCTCATCAATGATGTCATCGGTGTGCGAGGCAGCGACTATGAGATGATTCTCATCCTGTGGCTGCTGCTGTTCGGCTTTGTCTATGCTGCGCGCTGCATCACCACCAACATTGCCTCTAACCTGATCAAGTCACGGCGCTGGACTTTCCCGACACTTGTCGTGGGGAGCGGTTCGGCGGCAGTGGCGTTTGTCAACAAGATGAACTCGATGCGCAAGGCCACCGGTCATCAGGTGATGGGCTATGTCAACATCCCGGGAGAGAATCCTGTCAAGGGTAATCCATTGCCCAACTATGAGCTGGACGAACTGCACGAGGTGTGCGAGGAACTGGGGATCTGGGAACTCATTGTCGTGCCCACACGTGACGATACTGTCCAGACCATGAATGCCATCAACAAGCTGTTCTCACTGGGCCTGCCCATCCTCATCGCGCCGGAGCGCTTCAACATGATTCAGAGTCAAGTGCGCATCTCGGACATCTATGGCGAGCCTCTGGTCAATATTTCGGACAGCAGCATGAGCGATAGCGGCAAGAACCTGAAGCGTGCCATTGATGTCGTGGTATCGTTGATCGCGCTCATTGTGCTCACACCGCTCTATGCCATCGTGGCAAGCATCATCAAGTCGACCAGCCCCGGACCCGTCTTCTACTTGCAGCAACGCGTCGGTCTACACAACAAGCCGTTCAACATCATCAAGTTCCGCTCGATGGTACAAGATGCCGAGGCCAGCGGCACGCCGCAACTCTCGTCCGACGATGATCCGCGCATCACACCGTTCGGACGCTTCATGCGCAAGTACCGCATCGACGAGCTGCCGCAATTCTGGAATGTACTCAAGGGCGACATGTCAATCGTGGGTCCCCGTCCCGAGCGCAAGTACTATATCGACCAGATCATCAAGCGCGTACCGGCCTATGCCCTGCTGCATCAAGTGCGGCCTGGCATCACATCGATGGGCATGGTCAAGTTTGGCTATGCCAAGAACGTCGATGAGATGGTCGAGCGAGTGAAATATGACCTCATGTATCTTGACAACATGTCGTTGCTCAACGACTTGAAGATACTAATCTATACAATCAGCATCGTCTTTAAAGGACGAGGAATGTGATGGCACAGGGCAGCATGAAACGTCAACGCCAGGATGCCGAGAGCGGCGGCAACGAGCGCAACAGCTGGTGGCTGCGACTGCTCGTGTGGCGAGAGAAGCACATTCCCGAGAAGACATTCGTCGTCATGCTGGCGCTCATTGTGGGCATTGCTGCAGGCCTGGCGGCCGTGCTGCTCAAGACGCTCATCGGCCTCATCGCCGGATTCCTGACCAGCCGTTTCAACATTGAGCAGGGCAACCTGCTCTATCTGGTTTTTCCCGCTATCGGCATCCTGCTGGCCAGCATGTATGTCTATTACGTTGCCCGCGAACCCATCTCACATGGTGTGACGCGCGTGCTCTATGCCCTGGCATTGAAGAAGAGCCGCCTCAAGATTCACAACATGTACTCGTCGCTCATCGCCTCGTCGGTAACCATCGGCTTTGGTGGATCGGTCGGTGCCGAGGGTCCCATCGTGTTCACTGGTGCAGCCATCGGCAGCAACCTGGGGCAGGCCTTCCGCTTGACACCGCAGACGCTGGCCATGCTCGTGGCTTGTGGTGCGGCGGCTGGTATCGCGGGGATCTTTAAGGCTCCCATCGCCGGCATGCTGTTCACCGTCGAGGTGCTCATGCTCGACCTCACGGCAGGTGCCGCTATCCCGCTGATCACGGCTTCGGTGGCCGGCGCGACGGTGGCCTACGTCTTTACGGGCTATAATGTCGAGTTCTTCTTCTCGCAGAGCGAGCCGTTCTTCGCTTCACGCATCCCGTTTGTCTTGCTGCTAGGTGTCTTTTGCGGCTTTGTTTCGCTTTACTTCATTACGCTCATCGACCGCATCGAGGGACGCTTCAAGCGGCTGCGCAACCGTTGGGTGAGGTTTGCCGTGGGCGGCATCACATTGAGTATCCTCATCTTCTTGATGCCACCGCTCTATGGTGAGGGATACGACGGCATCACACGCCTCATCAATGGCGATGTGACAGGCATCTTCAACAACAGCCTGTTCTATGCTTACCGTGACAACACATTCGCGGTCTTGCTGTTCTTGTTCGCACTCGGAGCCTTCAAGGTATTCGCCACAGCGGCCACCAATGGTGGCGGCGGCGTGGGTGGAACATTCGCGCCCTCACTGTTTGTGGGAGTAATGACGGGCGTGTTTTTTGCCTATCTGTTCAACCACCTCGGGTTTATCGACCCCGACATGCCGCTGAGTATCAAGAATTTCGCCCTCATGGGCATGGCGGGAGTGATGGCAGGCGTGATGCATGCGCCCCTGATGGCCATCTTCCTCACGGCCGAGATGACCGGTGGATATGAACTGTTCCTGCCGCTACTCATCGTGTCGGCCAGCAGTTATGCCATTTGCCGCATCTTCACCCCCTACGGCATCTATTCACGACGTCTTGCCAAGCGAGGCGAGCTGCTCACCCACCAGAAGGATCGCTCGGTGCTCACGCTGTTGAAGATGGACAGTGTCATCGAGAAGGACTTCTCAATCGTTCATCCCGAGATGAGCCTCAAGGATGTGGTTGACATCATTGCCCAGAGCCACCGCAACCTCTTCCCCGTGACCGATGACGACGGACTGCTCATCGGTGTGGTACAGCTCGACGACATCCGCAACATCATGTTCCGCCCCGACCTGTACCGACGCATGAACGTCAACCGATTCATGGCCGTCCCGCCTGCCAAGATCGTGGTGGGCACTCCCATGGAGAAGGTGATGAAGATATTTGACGACACTGGGGCATGGAACCTGCCTGTCGTCGACGAGGACGGCCACTATGTGGGCTTTGTCTCCAAAAGCAAGATTTTCAACAGCTACCGTCAAGTATTGAAACACTACACCTACGATTAATATTTTATGTCCAGAATCCACATTACACTATCATCTCTGCTTCTATTGCTTACGGGCTTTACCGTCATGGCCGACGAATTGCCCGATACATGTCTTATTGACATTGAGGAAACGGCCATTGAGGTCATGACGGCAACCGTTGACACCGCAGCCGTTGACACCGCAGCCATTCTTCCCGCCGACACCGTCGTCATCAATGCCGACGACGTGTTACCGCTGTGTTGCTTCGAGATGATAGGGCCATCCTACTACAGGGAATACAAGGGCCCTGATTTCCATTTCTTGAAAAATACGACCAATTACAGCATCCAGCCCTACACCTTCTTGCAGGACCAGACGTGGGTGGGAATTCCCGTGTTTGCCGCCGGCTGGATCATCAAGGGCGAGAAAGAGGCTTTCCGCCAGAACTATAAAAACGAAAACACCAAAATCCGCCTCATCAAGTACAATTTTCACACCGAGATCGACAACTATACGCAATTTGCAGGCATCGGCCTGACAGTAGGCCTCAAGCTGGCAGGTGTCGAGGGGCGCTCCAGCTGGCCACGCCTGGCAGCATCGTCGTTAGCGTCCTATGCGGTGATGGCGGGATTTGTCAATGGCATCAAATACACTGCCAGCGAATTGCGTCCCGACGGCTCGACCCACAATTCATGGCCCTCGGGACACACGGCGACAGCCTTTGTGGGTGCAACAATTCTTCACAAGGAGTATGGCCTGACGCGCTCGCCGTGGTATTCTATCGCAGGTTACACTGTAGCCACTGCTACGGGCGTAATGCGCGTGCTCAACAACCGCCACTGGATCAGCGATGTGCTGTCGGGTGCCGGCATCGGTATCCTGTCAACTGAGTTGGCCTATGGCATCTGTGACCTGCTGTTCAAGGAAAAAGGACTGCTCATGAATGATCTCAGCATCTACCCTGACCTGAGCAAGAAGCCTTCATTCTTCTCTATCTCAATGGGTATTGGTTTTGGCAACAAGAATCTTGTTTTGCCGCCGTTTGATTTCAAAGGTTATGGAGAGGAACATGACAGGTCGCCCATGCAACTCCAGTTCGGCAATGCCACGGCAGTGGGTGCCGAAGCCGCCTACTTCTTCAATCGGTACATCGGTGTCGGTGCGAGGTTGCGCGTGAAAGCCACCCCTATCAAGAAATGGTCATCCTTTGCCACCAAGGAGGAAGAAAAGATGAGAGAGGGACTTGCAAATGATCCCGAATTAAAGGAAGGTGTAACAGAAGCCTATTTGAACATCCAGAGTGACCACATCACCGAATTTGCCGCCGACGCGGGCCTTTATTTCAACCTGCCGCTGTCATCACGGTTTGCTTTAGGTGCCAAGGTGCTAGCAGGACGCAGTGTGATGGATGACGTGGACGTGGATGGCTACTTCTCGGGCTTTAAAATGAAGAAGGTGAATGGCCACTTTTTAACAACAGACGAAGCCATCGACTGCAAGTGGGATTACATCAACTTAGAAGCATCCAATTCCTACAAGTTCGGCTCAGGCTTCTCGCTAACCTATGCCCACAAGAATTCCTTCTCTTGGCGATTGTTCTTGGACTATGACTATGCTACCAAGACCTATACCGCCCACTATTGCCCACTTGGGTTTATCACGGACTTTGCCCCCGATATCCTTGACCATTTTGACAGGAATCTTTTCGATCCCTCAAAGACCTATTCCTCAAGTGCCCGCAAGCACCTGCACCAGTGGGTATTGGGCGGTGCATTATGTATTTCATTTTAGTAGTGAGGATTTTTCATCATCAACAGAATATGACTAAAGAGGATTTAAAGATAGTTTTCTTCGGCACGCCTGATTTTGCCGTTGAGAGCCTGGGCCGCCTCGTCGATGGCGGCTATAATGTGGCCGCAGTGGTCACCATGCCCGACAAGCCGGCCGGACGCGGCCGCCAACTGCAACAGAGCGACGTGAAGCGCTATGCCGTCGAGCACGGCCTGCCAGTGCTGCAGCCCGTGAGCCTCAAGGATGAGGCCTTTATTGAAGAGCTGCGCTCGCTAGGTGCTCAACTGTTTATCGTCATCGCCTTCAGGATGCTACCCGAGGCCGTGTGGCAGATGCCATCGCTGGGCACATTCAACCTGCATGCCTCACTGCTGCCTCGTTACCGCGGAGCGGCACCCATCAACTGGGCCGTCATCAATGGTGACACCGAGACCGGCGTTACGACTTTCTTCCTCAAACACGAGATTGACACCGGCGACATCATCCAGCAGCGCAGCTGTCCCATCGGCCGCCACGACAATGTGGAGGACATCCACGACCGCCTCATGGTCATGGGTGCCGGCATGGTGATCGAGACCGTCGACGCCATCATCGATGGCACGGTCAAGCCCATCCCGCAAGACCAGATGCTCACCGCTGGACAGCGGCCCACCCCCGCGCCCAAGATCTTCAAGGACACCTGCCGCATCGACTGGCACCGTCCTGCCGAGGAACTCTACAACCACATCCGTGGCCTCTCGCCCTACCCCGCTGCTTGGACAACACTGACCGACGAGAGCGGCAAGGAAATCACGACACTCAAGATCTATCAGACCAGCGAGCCGATAGCTTTTGCAACGGGCGAAAACCCAGCGCCTGGTGCCATGAGAGCCGACCGCAAGACGCTGTGCGTGGCCTGCGGTGACAGTTGGCTGCAAGTGCTGTCATTGCAGCAGTCAGGCAAGAAGAGGATGGACACCGACGCCTTCCTGCGCGGCTTCACCATCACGCCATCAACCTCCTGCCGATAGCTATTATCACAACTAACATAATATGAATCGGGACGCCCCTTTATTGGGTAGCGTCCCGATTCTTTTTCATGACGGCTTGCCTCGTGACAAGCCTGATTATTCAATCTCAATGAGCACTGCCATTCAACAGCATGTCAATCAATCCAGTGACATCATCAATATTGGCACTGCCATTACCATCCACGTCGGCACAGATAGAGCATACATCACTGGTTGAACCCAACAGATAGTCAATCAATCCAGTGACATCATCAATATTCACCAGGCCATCGTGGTTCACATCACCAGGATTAAAGTTATGTCCCTGCAGCAGGGTCACCTGCTCGGTGTTGCTCCAGTCGCTCTCGGTACCATCAACATAGATAGCCTTAACCTTATAGGAATACATGGCTCCTGCAGTCAAGTTCTCGAGCGTGTAGTATTTATTGGTGATGTCAGTAACGGTATTGACATCGCTACCCGTAGCATACCACAGGGTGTAGCTGGCAACAGCACTAGCCATGGTCTGGTCGGTCCAGTCGGCACGGAACGAGGAGCTGGTCACATAATTGGCATTTGCGGGCTGCATCACGGGAGCATAGGTGGTGACAGTTGCGACACCATTCAATGCCACATAGATGGTATCGGCATTCTTGCTGCGCAACATCACGCGAGCTGTGTGATTACCGGGATTCGTCGGCTTATAGGATACCGTGATGTCATAGCCATTCATGGCATTTGCCTTAGTAACATTAGCAGGGGTGACAGAGAAGCCACCGGTATTGTTGACTACCGACACATAGACGTAGCCTTCCAGATTATAGCCCTTGAGGTTAAAGGTTCCGGTAGCAGTCTCACCAACGGGAGTAGTGAAGCTGAGTTCCATAGGATTGGCCGTGAGCTTGGGAACAGCCTGGGCTACACCAGTACAAGCGACAACACACGACTCGGCAGCTCCACCCTGTACTTGGATGTTGGCCGTCAGAGTGCCACCCGTCGTGGGAGCAAAGGTCACCGTGATGTCGGCACCTGCCTCAACTTCAGCAGCGGTGAGAGACTCAGGATAAACGCTATAGGCAGTACTACCAGAGCTGCGGCTGAATGTGATGTCACCGAGCAGGTTGGATCCCGTCACATGGAAGGTGCGGGTCACCGATTCGCCCGTCTTAACGGTGCCAAAGTCGAGAGACTCGGGCTCTATATTCAGCACGGGGAAAGTAACCTGACCACCAGGAGGCTGGATACCGATGACCATCGACTGATATTCATTGAAGGTTTCTCCATCCATATCAGTAAAGGCATTCAGTGCAAAGTCACCATTACCAGAGCCACTCCAGCCCCAGTTGACATGGTACATGTTGGTAGAAACGGTGTAGCCATCCACATTAAAGGCATGACCAGATGTAGTCGACAATCCACAATATACAATAGGATGGCCTGCCGCGAGTTCGTTCTGCATCAGGGTAGCCCACTGAGTATCGTTATAGATTGTGCTTCCCCAAGCATTCTCCTTGTAAATCGCACGGACATTGCTGTCATAGCCGAAGGTCTTGCAGGCGGTTGCGATCAGGTCTGTTCGGCTTGAGCTGATGCCACTGCCATTGGGACCATATTCCATGTGCTCGGCCTGGCCGATATAACGCATGAGAGTCGCCACAGCGGCCTTCTGAGCAGTAGTGCCGGAACTTCCGTTCCACCCGTAGTAATCTCTCATGTTAACCCAATCAAACGTCGTTGAAGGCAATGCAGGGATAGTGTAACCACCGGTAGTATAACCAGAAAGTGAGGGGGTGGCAGCTGTCGGATATTTCCAGTAATAGAATACTTGTGCCAATGAAGTAGCAGGGCATCCCGTCAGGCACTGAGTGCTGTTGAAGACGCACTGATTCCAGAAGGGCGTTGTCTGGTCCCATCGGGCTGTCAGCAGCGGTGACACATTCTGAGCGCGGCTCGGTGCTTTCAGAGTCTGAGACATGGTTTGCACGACCATGCCAGGGCGAGCCTGCAGGTACTCAATCTGCTTCTTGTAGAAATCAAGCCAGTACTGCATGTTAGTGGGAATATTGTTCAAGTCAAGAGTTCCATCACCCACAGCAAGGATTTCCTCACCACGATCTTCACCTGATACGATAATGAAGCGATCCCGAGTATTAAAGATGTAATACACAGGGAGAGCCACATTTGCCGAGTTAGTAACCACACGTTCCGAAGTGAACTCCACTGGCGCTGCGGCAAACTTAGTATTACCAGCCTGAGCCTTCAAGAAGGCAGCAGCCTTGCCCTGAGCAGTCGCGTGATCGACTGTCCCGGCCACGGCCTGCATTGCCGCGAGAGCGACAATCATTGTTAAATAAAATTTTCTCATAATCTATAAATGTTGTATATTAGAATGATTATTTTTTAGAAAAGCCCCGCAAAATTACAAAAAGAAAAAACAATTTCCCAAACATTTAATTCATTTTGAACAACTTTTCAATATTTTTTTACCATTTTGTCATTTCAAGTAACTGTTCACCGGATCATCTGCCGAAAAAACTCACGCAAAACCGCGAAGCCGCTAAGTGTCTGGTTTTAATTGATTTCTGACAACCAACTTATTGACGATAATTGGCGACATGTATGAATAGACGCTTGGATTAGTCTACAATTAATCATTGTAGTAAATTATTGGTGTCCGGGGAAAGTTTAGCAGGTCGAAGGCCTGCACAAGGCCAACGGCCTTGACTATCATGAACCCCAGGGCGCACAGGTCGAAGACCTCGTGTGGCCTGGGGCAGCAGGATAGAACAGAATCGGGCCTCGT
>JAFTEU010000168.1 GCA_017453505.1 Muribaculaceae bacterium | reverse complement strand
TGCTGAAAGCATCTAAGCACGAAGCCAACCTCAAGATAAGATCTCCCTTAGGGTCGTTGCAGACGACGACGTAGATAGGCGGCAGGTGCACGGGCGGCAACGTCCTCAGCCGAGCCGTACTAATCACCCGAAAGCTTTCTTTGCGCGAGCTGCGCTCTATGATGTAGGGCGTGGCGAGCGGTGAAGATACAGCAAAACGGGCTTGTTCGATGGAGTACGATTTAGTACAGACTGTCCGTCCTGGAGGCAGGACGATAGAGAATCGCGATAAGACGGTTTTCGCGCGAAGCGTTCCCCCGATGGTTTCTTTTTTAAAGTAACACAGCCGCGGCACATGCAAGATGCGCCGTTAGTGCTGAAAAGGTAAAGATCAAGGTGGTTATAGCGTGAGGGTCCCACCTCTTCCCATTCCGAACAGAGAAGTTAAGCCTCACCACGCCGATGGTACTGCGAAAGTGGGAGAGTAGGTAACCGCCCCCTAAGAGGGAGTCACTGGAAACAGCGGCCCCCTCGTTTTTTTATGGTCGCCGGTCATAGCGTGAGGGTCCCACCGTTCCCCGTTCCTGGCACAGAGCCCTAAGCGTCCCCACGCGGACGGTCAGCGACTCGGGAAGGCGTAGGTAACCGCCCCCTAAGAGAGGAGATGTCCAATGCGGATGTCGCCTCTCGTTTTTTTATCTGCCCGCTAGATGCTATAGATATTCTAGATTCTCTAGAAGGACAGGATTGACTATTTAAAACTACTCATGCGGTTGTACCGTGGCAGAGCCACGGCCCACGGGACACGACACGGCATATGAATGCTTGACGCAGCTTGCTTTGGAGCCGGGGCGTGTGTCTGATGGACGGGATTTTTTAACATTAAAAGAAAAATTTCTTTAAAGGTTTGTGCGCTCCAAAAAATAGTTATAACTTTGTTGATTGATTCAGAAGAACGATGAAACGACTGTTGGTCATATTGTCAATGATACTCGCACTAGGACTAGGAAACAATGCCCTAGCCGAGATTCAGTGGCATGAAACCAACCGTGAGATGACTGGCAAGAGTCTTAATGACCCGCGCACTAGCGATGGCGTTGAGATCTATGGTAGCAATGGAACGATTACTATCGTCACACCCAAGCGTATAACCGTACGTGTCTATACGATTTTGGGTCAGGTGGTATCTCAAGCCACTCTGCAACCAGGCACCAGTGAACTGAGGCTCGGTTCTCGAGGTATCTACCTGGTGAGAATCGGGAATTTGACCCAGAAGGTCGCCATCTAGCCGCCTCATCGTATTGAACCAAGGAATTGAACTAAAACCATTTAATAACCTTAACTAAACAGAGAGTATGACTAATTTACAAAACATTGACTGGGCACATCTGCCTTTTGGTTACATGAAGACTGATTACAACGTGCGTTGCACGTTCAAGGACGGCAAGTGGGGTGAAATCGAAGTCACCCAGGACGAGACCATCAACCTGCACATGGCAGCAAGCTGTCTGCACTACGGTCAGGAGATTTTCGAGGGTCTGAAAGCCTTCCGTGGTCAGGACGGCAAGATCAGGCTTTTCCGTCCCGATGAGAATGCCAAGCGCTTGCAGAACAGTGCCCGTGGTATCCTCATGGAGCCCCTGCCCGAGGACATCTTCATGGAGATGTGCAAGAAGGTCGTTAAGTTGAACGAGCGCTTTATCCCGCCCTATGGCAGCGGCAGCTCGCTCTATCTGCGTCCCGTCGAAATCGGTATCTCGCCCCGCGTCGGTGTGAGTCCCGCCGATGAATATACCGTGATCATCTTTGTTACCCCTGTTGGCCCGTACTTTAAGGAGGGCTTCCACTGCACCAAGGTCGCTGTTTACCGTGAGTATGACCGTGCCGCTCCCTGTGGCACCGGCCGCTGGAAAGTGGGTGGCAACTACGCAGCCGGTATGGGTGCTACTGCCCGTGCCAAGGCCGCTGGTTACAGCGCAGCGCTATTCCTGGATCCCAAGGAGAAGAAATATCTCGACGAGTGTGGCCCCGCTAACTTCTTTATCGTGAAAGGTAACACCTATATCACCCCGAAGTCGGGTTCTATCCTTCCCTCAATCACCAACATGAGCCTCCAGCAGATCGCGCGTGACCTGGGTATGGAAGTCGAGGCTCGTCCCATCCCCCTGGAGGAACTGGCCGAGGCCGATGAGGCAGCCGAGTGCGGCACCGCAGCCGTTACCGCTCCCATCAGCGAGGTGGTTGACATGGACAAGGACGTACACTATGTTATCAGCAAGGACGGTGAGGTTGGTCCCAAGGTGACCGCCCTGTATAACCGCCTGCGTGCTATCCAGATGGGCGACTATCCCGACGAGCACGGCTGGGTAGTCATGGTTGACTAATTCCTGCTTGAGATACATGCTAGATTGTTTATCAATCATTGAACGATACTACACACCCGGTAATGATGATTACCGGGTGTTGGTTCTTCATAGCCGTCAGGTTGCTGACCTGGCGGTGGTGATAGCGCAGCGCCTCATCGATAAACATGTGCCCATCGATATCGAGTTTGTCGAGGAAGCCGCGATGCTTCACGACATCGGCATGTGCCGCACAGATGCTCCTGGAATCCATTGCCATGGCACCGAGCCTTATATCCTGCACGGCATCCTAGGGCGGCAGATGCTTGATGGTCTGGGTCTCTTCCGCCATGGTCGCGTCTGCGAGCGGCACACGGGTGCCGGCATCAGTTCGGACGAGATTGTTTCTCAGCATCTGCCCATCATGCCGCCGCGTGATCTCTTGCCCGAGTCGCTAGAGGAGAAAGTCATCTGCTATGCCGACAAGTTCTTCTCCAAGAGCCATCCTGGCGATCCAGCCAAGACTCTGGAGCGTGCACGTCTATCCCTCGCCAAGTTCGGTGAGGGAACGTTAAAACGCTTTGAAGAGATGGTTGCAGCCTTTGGTGATCCTGCAACTTTCTATAAAGGTTGAAGGAATTGCTATCCACTCAATTCTCGCACAGCCCTCTCTGTCAGAATGAGGCAGAAAGGCGAACATTGAGCTGGCGGCGGGTCAGATAATTAGGCACAGCATACTGGATGTCATTGACATCAGTCACCCAGTAGTAGCTGCTCACATTGGAAATGTCCATCAAGTTAAACACGTCCAGTCCCAGCCAGATCTCCTTGAAGTGGCTGAACAGACCGCTCATGGGACGATGCTCCTTGCCGATGAGTTCGTAACTCAGGCCGATATCGACACGCTTGTAGGTGGGTTGGCGCACATAGGAGTCGGCGCGTGTCAAGTGGGGTGCCGTTGTGGGCAGACCGTCGCTCAAGATGCCCTTGAGGCTGAACTTGAGACGGGGAATGTTGGGGAAATAGTCAGTGAAGAACAAGGCGAAGCTATAGCGCTGGTCGGTGGGGCGGGGAACCTTCACACCGTTCAGGTCCTCTTGGGTCTTCATCAGTGAGAAGCTGATCCACGAGTCGGTGCCCTCGACAAACTGACCAAACAGTTTCATGTCCAGGCCAGCGATATAGCCCTTAGAAGAATTGACACCACTATAGACGAGCTTGAGGTTGTCGATCTCGTAGGGGATGAGGTTGGACAGATTCTTGTAGTAGGCTTCGGCGGTGAACTTGAATGGACGGTCCAGTGCACGGAAAGTGTAATCGCTGCCCAGGATGACCTGGATACTGCGTTGAGACTTGATGTCCTTGTTGAGAAGAATGTTGCGGTTGCCCAGCGTATCCATCAACTGTTGCCGGTACTCCTTATAGAACGGAGCTTGATAATAGACACCACCTGCAAGACGCAGCGACAGGTTGCCATTGCGCTCAGGAACAAAGCCCAGGCTCACACGCGGCGAGACGAGTGTCTCGCCGTTAAAGTTCCAGTGGGACAGACGCAATCCCGCATTGAGTGACCAGTAACCCGCATTGGTCGTGAAGCGCCACGTATCCATTAGCCACCCCGCGATGCGGGTGGTGTTGAGGTCGTTGCTCGACGACTCGGTGAAGATGACATTGACCTGATCAGGGATGTGGGGCAGGGAATAGCCTGCACTGTCTCGCCATTGCCACTGGCGCGAACGGTCGTAGATATTCTCGCGTCGCATCGAGACTCCATAGGAAATGCTATTGTTGTTGATGCCGATATTGCCACGCAGGGTCAGATCCATCACATTCATCTTCAAGCGCGTGCGCTCATGCTCATGATACTTGCCGACACCTAGCTCCTGCCCCGCTTGGTCCAGCCAGTACTCACCATGGATGTCATATGCCACCAGCTCGTCGGTGCGGTAGCCTGAGGCTTGCAACGTCAGGTTGGTGCCCTTGTCGTTAAAAGAGTAGGTCACGGCACCTGCACCGAAGTAGGTCTGGAATTTATCTTTCTCGTAACCGTCAAAATAGACGGTGAACGACTTCACGTCCTCGCTGGTACCGAAGCTGGTCTCGCGGTTGACAGGCGTGAAACGGTAATCGTTGATGCTGACATTGCCCAGCATGGCGATGCGCAGTTTATTGGTCGGCTTAAAAACTAGGCTCGTCTGGTAGTCGAAGTACTGCGGGTCATACTCGCCCTTGCTGTCCAGGGAACCCATCAGGGACGAGTTGCGCTTGTAGCGCACTCCGTGCATCTGGCTGTAGTGCCGGGTGCTGTGTCCGAGCATCAGGCTGCCACCTTGCATGCTTGCTGACAGGGCACCCTCAAAGGCCTCTGGCTCACGGTAAGTGATATCAAGTACCGACGACATGCGGTCGCCATAGGCTGCGCTAAAGCCGCCCGTCGAGAAATCTACCTTGCGCACCATGTCGGGGTTGATGATACTCATGCCCTCCTGTTGGCCAGAGCTGATGAGTTGTGGGCGATATACCTCGATGCCATTGATGTAGACGCTGTTCTCATCGTAAGAGCCACCGCGCACCATGTATTGGGAACTCAACTCGTTTTTGGAGCTCACACCCGCCATTGTGGTGAGGATGGACTCGACACTGCCGCCCGATGCGTCGGGCGTGCGGCGCAGCATGTCCACATCGATGCCCTGCATCGTGGTTGTCTGCTTCTTGTACTCGGTGATTTCCACTTCACCCAGCTCGAGTGTTTTCTCATAGAGCTTAGGGTTAATGGTAACGGTGCCTTCGGGCTCGATAAGCTGACGTGTCACCGTCGAGTATCCGAGGCACGAAAACTCTACCATCAGAGTGTCGGCCTTGGGAACCGTTATCTCGTATGCGCCCTTGGTGTCGGTATTTGTGCCGATTGCGGTGCCCAGCAGTCGCACTGTGGCAAACTCAATGGGCTGTCCAGTGGCATCCACTACGGTACCGGTAATCTTAACTTGTGAAAATGCCAGGCTTGCGCACAACAGGCACATCAGCAGAGAGAATATACGGGAATGCAATTTCATTGGCTATTTTATGTTATATAATAACATAACGAGGAAAACAGCGATAAAGTATATTTCGAGCACTGTTTCTGGACATCTGCACCCTCAGGATTCTAATTGGAGAACAGCGAGAACAGGTCACGGGCGCTCATGCGTGTATAGCCGCCCGGGATGTTGCGGTCGATTTTCACATTGCCGTTCCATTCAATGTTCTTGTAGCTGAGAGACAATTCCACATTTTTTTTCTCAATGGTGGCGCTGGCGTTGATGCCGTGGGCGATGTTACCGGCTTGAGTATTGCGCACACCGCTGTATTGTACACCATAGGCTCCTGTGGCCGATTCCTGCTTAGAGATGCTGAGTGACTGAATGCGGTTTGACTTGTCAAAAGTGAAACTGTAGCTATATCCCTTGAATGCCTCGACTGCGTTCAAGATAAGTTTATTACCTTGGCTCTGAACTGACATCTGCGGCTTCAGCTCCTGGCTCAGTGTCCCCTTGCCTAGGACGAAAGGTCGCCCCAGGAACATATCCTGCACGTCACTCACGGTGACGGGGATGCCACTGGTGAGTAAGGAAACCTTCTCGGCGATATAGCGCTTGTGCACCTTGTCAATCGCATACAGACTGTCGGCGGTGATGAGCAACCGCCCGACCTCGATACCCAGCACGGGTCGCAGTGAGATGAAGATGGCCTGGTCACGCACCATGCGCAACTGTATGGACGAAGAGAAACTGCTGCCAGCCTTGAGCGAGATGTTCCCGCCGGTCTGCAACGTCTGCCAGTTCCCTAGCGTTGCCGTGATGTCGTCAATGGGGTCGTTGCTTGTCACCGTTGTCACTGCTGGGCCTGTCGGGGTGATATCGGTGGCGCGTTTGGATGTGCCGCATGCGGCTACCAGCATCGTCAGTGTGACGATGGCTATGTACTTGATATTATTTTTCATTTTCATAATATTTCTTGTCTTTCACTTTGCGTTGCAGCAGCTGGTTTTCGGGCTCTTTCTCGAGCGCCTTGGTCCATTGCTCGATAGCCTGTTCTTTCTCGCCGTTGAACCATAGGATGTCGCCATAGTGCTCGAGCAGGTGCTCGTCCTCGTCATTCTCAACGGCCTGCTTGATGTGGATCAGCGCTTTCTCATAGTCCTTTTTAGCGAAGAATACCCAGGCATAGGTGTCGATGAAGTTGGCATTGTCGGGATCATCCTTGACGGCCAGGGCAGCCATGCGTTCAGCGCGATCCAGGTCTTGCCCCCTCTGTGCAAGGTAGTAGGCATAGTTGTTGAGTGCGCTAGAGTTGACCGGATCAAGTTCCAGTGCGCGTTCATAGCACTGCACCGTCATGGCTGTGTCCTCCATCTCGCTGTAGGTGTCACCCATGCCGGTGTAGAGTTCGGCTTGCCGGCTCAGGTCGGTCGAGTCGGTCAGGGATAGGATTTTGCGATAAGTCTCGACGGCTTTGCCATATTCTTTCATCTGGTGATAACACCCAGCGACATAGCTGTACAGGTCCAGGTTGTCGGGGTTGTATTCCAGCGCTTTCTCCGATGCCTTGATGGCATCGGCATAGTTGTCGTCCAGCATGTTAAGGATGACCATGTTGCGCCATCCGCTGGCATCGGTAGGATTCACGTCGAGGCTGTAACCCAGCTGCTCGATGGCTCCTTTCACGTCCTTCTTGGCATAAAGGTACTCGCTATACAACTGGTGGATCTTGGCTTCGTGCGGATGTTGCTTGATCAGGGCGGTGAACAGGTTGTCGATGCGCTGGGTAGTGTCCTCCTTGGCCAGCTGCTCGCGGATGTAGCCCAGCAGGACGCTCAGCTTGTCATCGACTTCAAGCTGCTCGGCGGTCAGTGCATTATAGATCTGTTGCTCATAGGCCACGCTGTCGCCGATTGTGTTGTAATACTCTGCTCGGGCAAGGTAGATGTAGCCGTTGTCAGGAGCATATTCCTGGGCCCGGTCCAGATAGTAGAGGGCGCTGTCGTTCATGCCGTAGTGCTGGCACAGGCTGCTCATCGCGATGTTATAAGAATCGTTCTGTGGAGCGGTCGCCAGCAAGCCGCGCATCTCGTTCAAGGCTCCGGCGCTGTCGTTCATCGCCATGTAGTTCTCTATCTTGCTGGACGTGATCTGGATGGCGTCGCCGAAGATGGCTGCAATGCTGTCATAGGTGGCATTGCTCTTGGCAAAGTCACCTGAACGGGAGTAGGCCTCGGCCAGCCGCACCTGCAGCTCCAGCCGGTTGGGGTTATACTCGTTGAGCAGCTTGATGGCCCGCAAGGCCTCGTCAGGGTGTCCCAATTGCATGTTGGCGTCGCTATAGAAGGTGGTCTCATACAGATCCTCGGGCTGGGCCTCAAAGTGTTGCTTCATCAGTGCCAGCCCTTCCTCACAGCGCTCCTTGGTTGTGTTGTTCATCTTCAGCAGGCACATGCCCATGTAATAGGAGATGGCCGTGTTGGTCGGGTCAATCTCGTGGGCATAGCTCAACAGGTCGTAGAACGCGTCATAATTGTCCTTCAACTTCTCGTTTTGAGCTTGCATGAAGATGTATTCAGCCTTGCGCTGGTCTGAGAGGGGGGTGGCCTTGTTGTCTGTCGCCTTCTTGCCCGCAATGGCAGTGAGCGCCATCAGGGCTACAACTATTATTGCAAGATATCGTTTCATCAGTTTTCTGTTTTCAGTCGTCAGTTTTTAGTCGTCAGTCATCAGAATGCGGATGCCAATTCCTAATTCCTAATTCCTAATTATTTCGTTCCCGTGTGCCCGAATCCGCCTGTTCCGCGTTCCGTCTCATCGAGGTTCTCAACGGGAACCCACTCCACGGTGCTGTGGCGCGCGACTACCATCTGGCAGATGCGCTCGCCGTCCTCGATGGTCTGCGGCTCGTTGCTCAGGTTCACCAGGATGACTCCGATCTCACCACGATAGTCGGCATCGATGGTGCCAGGAGTGTTCAGCACCGTGAGGCCGCGCTTCAAGGCCAGGCCGCTGCGGGGCCTGATTTGACACTCATAGCCCTCGGGCAGAGCAATATAGATACCCGTGTGTACCAGCGCCCGCTGCAACGGCTGCAGGGTCAAAGGCTCCTCCAGCCACGCACGCAGATCCATGCCCGCGCTCAGTGATGTGCCATACTGCGGCACCTCGTGCGGCCCACGGTTCACAATCTTCACGTCAATCTTGTCCATAAAATTATTATTTTTGGCTGCAAAATTATTTAAAAAAAGGCTACAACAATCATTGCAGCCACTTTTTATTTTTAAAATAATGTGAGTTTGTGTGAAAACGGTTACTTCGATGGCTTGTCGTAGCCAGATTTCATGAGTGCCTCAAATAATTTGCGCCACATGTGCTGCCGTCCCATGACATTGAATAATATGGCAGTTGCAGGTGGAATGTTTTTATTGAGCGAGATGAAGGGTGCTACAGCTTGATTAGTGATATTGTCAGGAGTGAGTGACAGATGTGCCTCATACAATTCACGGGTGGGGATAGTGAACTCACGCTTATAGTCGTCCTCCACCACGGTGGAAATCTCGTCAGCGTCAATGAGGAACCACTGTTTGTGCATCTTGCTTTGGAAATCGTCCAATTCCAGTATCTCGTCAATGAATTGATCGTAAGACTTCTTGCCTTTCGTGTCTCTGGTGGGTGTCTCTTCAACCTTTGTTCCGCCTCGTGTAGTAAAAGGTTCATCAGTGTCAATATCCCGCCTCATGCAGCGTGCAAGGAACTCAATGTTGTCTTGCATGATTGCTCTGCCATGATCCATGCCTCTGGTATCGTTGAGCATGGCATCGGGCACGAGGCCGTTCTTGATAACATATTGAGCAAACTCAGACGAGGATGTGTCAGGGTTGATGAAGCAGCCTAAACCATATTCACGAGCCTCGATTTGATTATAAAACTTGTTATTAGGATGCTTGATGCACTCTGGGTTGAAGTTGGTGGTCATGTTACCATTGGGTTCAATAAAAATGGCTAAGGGGCGTCGCTCCGGCATGAAACTCATGTCAAGGTCATTGACGTTAGTCA
>JAFTEU010000167.1 GCA_017453505.1 Muribaculaceae bacterium | reverse complement strand
CCCCACCGTCCCGTCGATGTATTGCAAGCCACCGGCTTGTAAAAAAGGAGCCGTCCTGTCCCTGTAGTTCAAGCCTTTGGCTTGAAAAGCGCCCCCACCGTCCCGTCGATGTATTGCAAGCCTCCGGCTTGTAAAAAGAGAATCGTCTTGTCCCTGTAGTTCAAGCCTCTGGCTTGAAAAGCGCCCCCACCGTCCCGTCGGTGTATTGCAAGCCACCGGCTTGCAAAAAAGGAGCCGTCCTGTCCTGTAGTTCAAGCCTCCGGCTTGAAAAAGAAATCCGCCATCCCCTCTTGACAATCGCGGGAAAAAGCACTATCTTTGCAGCGATATTACCAAGTTAAACACATCAATACCATTCATTACCATGATGAACATCAATTACTATCGTCAGGCCAACATCAGCCAGCACGATTCCTGGCAAGAGTGCCAATTCACCAGTGACACCGACCTCACTCCCTTCACCATCAAGCCGCTCGTCAGCATCAACGGGCAGCCGTTCCTGCGCCAGAATCACAGCACCTATCTCACGGGAAAGGACACCTGCCGTGCCCACCACTTCGCCAAGATGCTTGCGGCGGCAGTCCTCGCGGGCGACTGTCCCAATGTGCCCTCTGCACAGGTCAGTGACACTGTCTCCGTCACCATCGATACCACACGTCGATCCGACATCAGGCGGCAAACGTTCACCACGACCGCGACACCCCGCTCCGTCCTGTGGATCGATACCATCCATGGCCCGCACGTCAGCGCGCAGCTTTTCCGTGAACTGTCGGCACATGTCTCCAGCGGGGCAAGGCTGCAGCTCGTCTGCCTGGATGTCCTCGGCAGCGAGCGGGACAACTTCTTCGCGCTCAACCGCCGCATCGAGGCCTTGATCCAGGAGCTGACCCCTGCACTTGTCGTCATCGATGATATTGACCACTTCATGCCCTTCTGTGGCGTCAACATCGCCACCGAATTCTGCCGCATCGTCAGGGATGTCACCAATCACACCGAGACCAGTTTCCTTTTTGTCGGTTACAACCACCTCTCCAAGAAAGCCTCGACCACGGGAAACTTAGGCAAGTACCTCTTTATAGATTCCTCTGATGTCTTCGCCTTAACGACGCAGCACGAGGTGACCACCGTCCGCCTCATCCGCAGTTACGACCTCAGCCGCCATCCCGACAATACCGAGTTCCGCTTCACCATCGGCCCCGACAACTTCCCGCACGAGGCCGAGAAGGCAGCCATGAATAGTAACAGGGCGGATGACGGTTTGGACACCATCATCCCCGATGTCCTTCAGCCGGGAGAGTCCGTCACAGCCAGTGACCTGACCACGCGGGTCACCACCCGCCAGCGTCAGCTCAAGAAAGATGCCCGCTCACAAGACATCATTGATCAAGCCATCAGCCTGAATCTCATCAAGAAAGAAAGCGCAGACAGCGACAAATACGTCCTCGTTAACACTTCATTAACACTTCCGCCCCACCCACAACAAGCCCCATCACCCCACCGTCCCGTCGATGTATTGCAAGCCACCGGCTTGTAAAAAAGGAGCCGTCCTGTCCCTGTAGTTCAAGCCTCTGGCTTGAAAAGCGCCCCCCGCTGTCCCGTCGATGTATTGCAAGCCTCCGGCTTGCAAAAAAGGAATCGTCCTGTCCCTGTAGTTCAAGCCTCTGGCTTGAAAAGCGCCCCCCTGTCGCCCCGTCGATGTATTGCAAGCCTCCGGCTTGTAAAAAAAGGAGCCGTCCTGTCCCTGTAGTTCAAGCCTTTGGCTTGAAAAAATGAGGCTAGCGTTGTGATTCTTCCTCGGTGAGGCAGGCCGTGAAGCCCATCTCACGGGAGCGCTCCTTGTCGAACATGCAGTAGGTGACATCGCCCTCGTCGCACAGGTTGCCCTGGCTGTCGTGCAGCGTGACGTGGACGGTGTAGTAGTTGCGCACGTTCCCCGTGAGGCGGCCGCGCAGGGTGATCTGCGGGTCGCGTGTCGAGACGGGACGACGGAATTTCACCTCCAGCTTGGTGGTGACACCGGCTGTCTGTAGGCGTCGCGAGAGTACCCAGTTGGCTAGCTCGTCGATGAGGGTGCTGATGATGCCGCCGTGCAGGGTCTCTACCCAGCCGTCATAGTTGACACTTGGGGACCAAGTGGTGACAATGTCCTCGCCGTCTTCCCAGAATTCCAGATGCAGGCCGATGGGGTTCGTCGGGCTACAGCCGAAGCAGTTGTAACCCTCCTTGTTTAGATATGGATTAATCAGTTTCTTCATCATACAGATAGTATTTAGTGCTTTGGCGCATGAAGCCCCAAAAATACAGATGCCAAGAATAAAGTTGTTCTTGTTGTCTTAGAGTGTTGTTCTTGTTGTCTGAAAAAACGCTTAGCGACTTTGCGACTTGGCGTGAGACTCTTGTTGCTTGCGGTGATGCCAAAGGCAGTGCAAGCCGAGCGGAAAACAAAACTTGTTTTAGTTTTCCCGAGGCGCAGCCTGCTTTCGGTAGTGCCATATCTCCAAGCTATTGATGGCGTTCTGCCACAGGATGTAACAGCCGGGTCCGGCCACCGATAGGGGACTGAGGTAGGTATAGGCAATCCACACGGCAAAGGCCGTGTTCTTCTGTCCCAGGCCCTGTCCGCTCTCGATGACGGTGCCGAAGAAGTGACCGATGTACCGACCCACGGCAAACTGTGCCAGGCAGATCAACAGCGACACCAGGGCGATGGTAATCAGGAAGACCAGTGGAGCCCCGCTGTTGATGATGTTCTTCACCGTGCAGCCCGTGACGATGGTCAACGAGATGCCCCACATGTAGAACGACAAGTCCTGAATAGCCACCAGGCGTTGCTGAACGCGCGGCAGGTAGTGCTTGACCAGGTAAGCAGCAATCAACGGCAGCACCAGCACGAGGAACACCTTGTACATGATCATGCCGAATGCAACCCAGAAGTCGATATCCACACCCTTGTCGATGAGCGGGAACACGACGGGAACGGCCACCACGGTCACAAGGTTGGACAGGAACACATAGCTCGTCATCGTCTCCAGATCACCGCCCAGCTTGCCCGTCACGACGGGAGCCGCACTGGCTCCGGGGCAGATGACGCACGTCAAGATGCCCTCCATCAGGATCAAGTCCTTGCCCTGCATGTCAAAGCCCAGAATCAGTGCCACCAGCAGTGCCACCAGCGCCACCTGGAATACCGACACCCACAGGTGCCACATCGCCGGACGCATCTTGTGAAAGTCCACGCGCAAGAACGTCGTGAACAGGATCAGGCTCATGAACAGCGGCAGGATGGTATCGAATATCGGTGCCATCACCTCGCTCACGGGGTCGAGGGCTGGGACCCAATAAAATATCAAATAGATGACAGTGCCCGACACTATCGCGCTGGGCAACGTCCAATTCTTCAAAAAATTGATGATGGTCTTCATAGCGCCCGCAAAATTACTCTAAATCAATCGCAACGGAAAATGAAAAAGGAAGATTTAGCTGCTTTTGGCGGAGATTCCTCGTTTTTTAGACCCAGAGGAGGCCGTGGATTTGTCTGTGCAGCGAAAAAGTAGTACTTTCGCAGTCGGTAATGAAGAAGGTGCTCGACAATATGGCTTATTGGGCAGTGACAGGCGTGTGGTACACGTTGTCGCTGCTGCCCTTGTGGGTGCATTACCTGCTCTCCGACCTGCTCTACCTGCTGGTGGCGCATGTGTTGCGTTACCGTCATCGTGTGATCTGGAAAAACTTGTCCAATGCCTATCCCGACAAGAGCGAGCAAGAGCGCAAGCGGCTCCTGCGGCAGTTCTACCGCCACTTCTGCGACATACTGGTCGAGACGGTGAAGTCGGCGACCATCAGTCGCAAGAACATCATGCGCCGCATGACCTTCAAGGGGGCCGAGCAGGTGGCCGAGATATTGAACAGCGGCCAGTCCATCGCCCTGTTGCTGGGACATTATGGCAACTGGGAATGGGTAACCTCGTTTGCCCTGTGGCTGCCGCCGTTGCAGCACGATGCCGTCCTCGGACAAATCTACCATCCGCTCGAGAACACGGTGTTTGACCGCGTGGTGCTCAAGGTGCGCAACCGCATGGGACCCGTCTGCGTTTCTACCCGCGACACCCTGCGTTGGGTGCTGGGCAACGAGCGTGACGGCAAGGCGACCATGCTGGGATACATCAACGACCAGGTGCCCACTTGGCACAATATCCACCACTGGCTCACCTTCCTCAACCAGGAGACCCCCGTGTTCACCGGCATCGAGCGTATCGCTCGTTCGCGCAACCAGGCTGTTGTCTATCTCGATGTCAAGCGTGTCAAGCGAGGCCACTATGAGTGCGAGATGCAGGTGGTCACACGCGATCCGGCTTCGATGGCGGAATATGAGTTGACCGACACCTACTTCCGCCTGATGGAGCAGACCATCAACCGCGCTCCCCAGTACTGGCTGTGGAGCCACAATCGGTGGAAAAGGACGCGCGAGGAGTTTGACCGCCGCTATCAGGTGGTCGACGGCCGTGTCGTGGAACGGCATCCCGAAACGGACAAATAAAAATTTGCCTGTTCACCGAAAAATGCCTACCTTTGCGGTATTCAAAGACTAATTAACTAAAAACTAAAAACTTAAACTAAAAACTGACAAAGCAATGAACCGACTTTCGGACCGAATTAACGCACTGGCACCTAGTGCCACACTAGCCATGTCACAGAAGAGTAGCGAGTTGCGCGCTCAGGGCGTGGATGTAATCAACCTATCGGTGGGAGAACCCGACTTCTTCACCCCTGACCACATCAAGGCGGCTGCCAAGCAGGCTGTCGACGACAACTTCTCGTTCTATTCTCCCGTTCCCGGTTATTTGTCGCTGCGTCAGGCCGTGTGTGAGAAACTGCGCCGCGAGAATGGTCTGGAGTATGCTCCCGATCAGATTGTCATCGGTAACGGTGCCAAGCATGAGTTGTGCAACGTCATCATGGCGCTCATCAATCCCGGCGATGAAGTGATCATTCCCACTCCCGCTTGGGTAAGCTATGTCCAGATGGTTAACCTCGCTGGTGGTGAGAGCGTGCTGCTGCCCTCCAGCATGGAGAAGAACTTCAAGGTGACCGCTGCCGAGCTTGAGGCTGCCATCACGCCTAAGACCCGCCTCATCGTCATCTGCTCGCCCAGCAATCCCAGTGGCGCCATCTACAACCGCGAGGAGCTCAAGGCTATTGCCGACATGCTGGCCCGTCATCCCGAGGTCATGGTGATTGCCGACGAGATCTATGAGCACATCAACTACGTGGGCCGTCACGAGTCGCTCGCCCAGTTTACCGACATCAAGGAGCAGGTAGTGATCATCAATGGCGTGTCCAAGGCCTATGCCATGACGGGTTACCGCATCGGTTACATCGCCGCTCCACTGTGGGTGGCCAAGGCCGTGACCAAGATGCAGGGTCAATATACCAGTGGTGTGTCCTCGATTGCCCAGAAGGCTGCCGAGGCTGCCTACAATGGTCCCCAGGAGTGTGTCGAGGAGATGCGCGTGGCCTTCCAGCGCCGCCGCGACCTGATTGTCGGCCTGTTGCAGGAGATCCCCGGCATCGAGCTCAATATGCCTGATGGTGCCTTCTATGCCTTCCCCAAGATTGACTCCTACTATGGCAAGCGTTGCGGCGACACCGTCATCAACGATGACAACGACCTCGCCCTCTACCTCCTGAACGAGGCACACGTCGCTACCGTGGCAGGTACCGCCTTCTGCTGCCCGGGCTACATCCGCCTGAGCTACGCCACGAGCGACGAGAACCTGCGTGAGGCCGCCAAGCGCATCGCTGCTGCCCTCGCCAAGCTCGCCTGATAAAAAGAAAACAAGCCCTATGTTTGACTTTGACGGTGCAAACATAGGGCTTGTTTTCCTTTAATCTTATAGTTGTCGTACGGCATCGGCCAGCTGTTTCATACCCTGCATGAGCACGCTGCGCGGCACAGCGACGTTGAGGCGCATGAAGCCGTTGCCCGCCTTGCCGAACATCGCTCCGTCGTTGAGGCCGATGCGGGCTTTGTTGACAAACAAGTCAATCAAGTCGTCATGCTCGAGGCCCAGCCCAGTGCAGTCCAGCCATACGAGGAATGAGGCCTGCGGCTTGATGGCCGTGATGCCGGGGATGTGTTCACGGCAGTAGTCCACGACCATGTCGATGTTACCCTCGATATACTCCAGGCACTGACTTAACCACTCGCCACCGTGACGGTAAGCCGCGCGGGTCGCCGTCATCGACAGGAAGTTGGGAGAGCACTGCTCGTTGGCCTCCAGGTGGTGGAAGAAGGGCTTGCGCAGCTCGGGATTCTTGATAACACACCACGAGCTCACGATGCCGGCGATATTAAAAGTCTTGCTCGGTGCTCCCATCACTACGCCAACGGCACGTGCATCGTCACTCACGGTCAGGAACGACGTGTGCCGGTGCCCCTTGAGCACCAGGTCGCCATGGATCTCGTCACTGAAGACCACAACACCATATTTCCTGGCCAGCGCGGCAACCTGGCGCTGCACCTCGGCTGGCCAGGCGATGCCGATGGGGTTGTGCGGATTGCACAGCACCATCATCGGGGGACGTTCCTCCTTGAAGATGCGCTCCAGTCCCTCAAGGTCCATGCGGTAGAAGCCGTCATCGGTGCGCACCAGGGCATTGTTCACCACCATGCGGTTGTTACCCGTGATGAGCATCTTGAAGGGATGATACACAGGCTCCTGGATGACCACCTTGTCGCCTGGACGTGTGAAGTGGTTCAGCGCCAGGCCAAAGCCATTGACGATGCCGCCGATGAAGCAGACCTCCTCCTCGGTAAACTCCAGGCCGTTGCGCTCACGCTGCCAGTCGATGATCGACTGCCAGTAGTCAGCCAGCGGCACGCTGTAGCCATAGATGGGATGCCCCGTGATGCGGTCGGCCAGCGCCTGGGTAATGTCGGGGCAGGCGGCAAAGCCCATGTCAGCAACCCACAGCGGCAGCACGTCTTCACGCCCGAACATCTCCTGGCATCGGTCATACATCACACTGCCGGTGCCCCGGCGGTCTATCACTCGGTCAAAATCATATTTCTGTTTCATCACGTCTAGTTGTCTTTGGGTTATTAAGGAACGACAAAGTTAATGCTTTTGCGACAAAAAAGCAAAATTGCCCCTATATTGGGAGATTGAAGTATTGTGCTGTATTACAATGAGATAAGGAAATATCCAAAATTAGCTCATCCAAAATTTTCATTTTTTTTCAAAAAAAAATCCCAAAATAGTTGCCAGTTCAGAAAAAAGCAGTACCTTTGCACCGCAATTGAATGAGCGATGACTCCGTAGCTCAGTTGGTAGAGCAATTGACTCTTAATCAATGGGTCGTGGGTTCGAGTCCCACCGGGGTCACTCAATTGGGTGCCAAATGGTTAGTAATGAAGCCATTTGGCTTTTTTTGTTTGTCAACTGCTGCCTTCCTCCCTGCGCGGCTAATGCGAATTACGGCTCACCCGATAAAATGGGGGCGTTGTGGTCGAAGACCACAGCAAGGCCAGCGGCCTTGAATTGAGGTGACCCCAGGGCGCATTGGCCAAGAGTCAGTGAAGTGCCCCCCAAAAGTTGGACAAAAAACTTTTGGGGGGCACTTTTGAGGATGTGGTGCCGATTTGGGCTGTGGATTAGAATTTCAAGTTTCTAAAGTGGCTTCGCCACGTTTATCGACTTGAGGTATAGAGTGTAGAGTATAAGGTGTAGAGAGGGGTCGCCGCAAGTCCATGTGTCGAAGCCCGAAAAAATCAGAGAATTTTTTCTTCACTACTCTCTACTCACTCCTCTCTAATCCTCAAGTTCTGAAGTGTTTATCACTTCAGAACTTGAGCTAGAATATCTTGTAGGCGAGTTTCACCTGCAAACTGGGCCATGCATCGAGCCACGACAGCACTTGGGTGATGCCTGCCTCTTTGCCGGATGATTTGATTTCCTTGCCGTTATTGAGTACGAATTTGGGAGAGCCCCAGAAGATAAGGCCGAGGTCGAGGGCGAAACTGAGGCGGTGCTTCTGGGCGATGTGCTTGCCGACACCGACTCCCAGATAGGGCTTCACCACGTTGGTCTTCATCATCACATCGATGTTACCATTCTCATCGGCGGTGAAGATGTAGTCCCCGAATTTGAGTCCTATGGGGCTGAACTGGGTGTTGAAGGCGCGGTTGTAGTCCATGACCTTGTTGTTGGCATCGTAGAGGAAGTCGAGGGCTCCCTCGTTGGTGTTGCGGAAGTGGAGGAAGTTCTTGCTGCCGACGTACAAGCCTGCGGTGAAGTGGAAACTCTCGTTGGTGAACGGATGAATCTCGGCGAGGAGGAACATGTTCCAGAAGTTGGGCTTGGCTGCAAGTTCTATTTTGTCGGACATCTGGGCCCTGCGCACGGCATCATCCTCGACGAGTGCCGAGGCCGTGAGTTCGTCGGCTGTGTTGATGGCTTTGAACTTGATGTCGCCGAAGTGAAGCCCAGAGTAACCAGCGCGCACAGTAATGAGCCGGTGAACGGGCATAGTAACGTCGATACCAGAGCCCGAGAGCCCTGTGCTGACACCGATGGACAGATGGTTGAACAGCCCGTCGGGGGCGTAAAGTTTGTTGTCGTTATCCGTTTCGCTCTGAGCGGCGACGTTCATCGCGCCAAGGATAACAGCGAGCGTTGCGAGGGTGATTATCTTAATCTTCATGGAGTCCTATTTGAAAAATTTTTGGTTCGATTTGATAAGAAGGTTGGTGAGTGACTGCGTGAGGGGGCGGAAGCCGTACAGGTAGTCGCTGGTGTAGGGCGTACCGCCGTTGACGATGGCGTGCACGTAGTCGTGGCAAGCCATGTCCATGGGCATGATACCCACGGTGCCCTCGTTCTTGAGCAGGTCGTCAATCACCAGCGGGTGCACGTTGGTGGCGTTAGTGATGTATCCTCGGGGTGACACCTCGGTGTAGGCCGAGCAGTGGTTCACGATCCAGATGTCCTGGTCGCTCGCTGTTGCCGTGCGCGCGCTGTGCATCATGTCGATGACGGTTTTCTTCTTGTTCTCCATGCGCTTCTCGGTAGTCGTCTTGTAGTAGTCCTGCTTGTAGAGCGTAGCCTTGATGGAGAGGTCTTCCATGTTGTAGATGGCGCATGAGCGTTGAGCCTCGGGGTCGATTTCCTCGTTGACATCGGGATCCTCATCGGGCCAGTCGCAGTAGGCGATGGGGTAGTGGAACGCCTCATTGAGTGGAACAAGATTGTAACGGCTGAGGATCAGTACCTTGCCACGCATCTCGCCCACGGTGATGCCGGGCCGCCAATTGTTGACAAACAGGCCGTCATACTTGGGCTTGGAGAGCAGCTGGTGGAGGAGCACTGTCCAGTTTTGCTGGCTTTCCATGCCATTGTCGGCCTGAATCTTGATGATGAAGAACTCGGAGGGGTGCCTGGCGAGGAATTCCTTCATCCAGTCGAGCGACTCTTCAAACTTCACATTAATTTCAGTAAATCCATGTGCGAGCCTGAGGATTTGCCGTTCGGCTGGGGTGGTGGCGAGGGTGTCGATGGACACCACCGGGCGCAAGTCGAAGAATCGGATACCGCTGTTCATCTGCTCGTCAAATGTGCTGAGCTGACTGATGGCGGTGATGTTTGAGATGCTCTTCAACTCTGGCAGGTAGAACCCCATTCCGGTCATGGAGTCATGCGTGCCTGGAATGCTCAACTTGCACACCTTGGTTTCGTCCTTTACCATTGAGAGCCAGTCAGATGGCGGTGCGGCAAGTTCGTAAGGGTACTTGATGGTGTCTTGATAGCCTTCAGAGAAGAGGAAGGGAATGTCGATGGTCTCCTCGTTAAAGGCGATTTCCGGGTCGTCGCAACTGCTCAGTACTATGGCGGTTAGTAAGACCCCAAAGATAACGGTCAGGTTTCGTCTCATATTATTAATTTGTCTGTTGGTTAGTTAGCTCAGTGAAAGTTTTAATGGTGATGCGCAACATGAACGGTGCGAAAGATCACCGCACTACCTCTACATGGCCCAGAGCAGCAGACCGGCGCAGATGATGACACCGGTGATGAGCAGGTCAATGAGGCAGTAGCCCATGATGTCCTTCGCGTCAAGGCGGGCAATAGCCAGGGCAGGAAGGGCCCAGAAGGGTTGAATGAGATTAGTCCATGCGTCGCCCCATGAAATGGCCATGCCCGTCAAGCCGGGGTCCACACCGAGGTTGGCACCGGCTGTGAACATAATCGGTGCTTGCACAGCCCAATGACCGCCGCCACTGGGTACAAACATGTTAAGCACTGCGGCGCAAAGGAAGGTGAGCAGCGGATAGGTGACGGGGTTGCTGATTCGGATGCAGGCTTCGGCCATGACACCTCCCAGGCTGATGCCGCTGGCACCGATGCCTGTGATGATGCCCATGATGCCGGCATAGAAGGGGAACTGCAATATGATGCCGGCGGCACCGGTGGTCGCTTTCCCGAAGGCACGCACGTAATCGACTGGTGTGGAATGCAGCATCAGTCCCAGGGCAAGGAATATCATGATGACCCCGCCGAGGTCTAAGCCGGCACCTCGCACGGCGAGATGAATCACGAGATAGGCCACGAGCATCAGTGCCACGAGCCATGAGAGCAATCTGCTTTGCTCGAGCCGCTGTGCAGGTGTCTTGGCCGTGGAGGAAACGACGTTGGCGACATGCTCTTCGTCCTTGAGGAGCGCAGGGTCGATGGTGAGGATGCCCTGCTTGGGGTGCATCAATGTGTTAGCGACGGTGATGCCGACGATGACAACCAGCACAGTCACCAGATTGTGCCAGTCAAGGATAGTCTGCGCCAATGGCACGGGGTCGGTCAACGCCCCATTAGTGGCCATTGCGAGTTGCTCGCCAGGTGTGGCCATTGTCAAGGGGATGGAGCCCGAGATGCCAGCGTGCCACACGACGAAGCCGCTGTAGGCCGATGCGATGAGCAGGCGGTAGTCGACATCCGACCGTTGGCGTGCAATAGCCTTAGCAAACACGACACCCACGATAAGGCCAAAGCCCCAGTTGAGCCAGCAGGCTAATGCCGACACAGCGGTTACTAGAGCTATTGCAGCGGGGGCACTCTTGGGCAAACGGGCCATGGCATCAATGCCTCGCTTGACAACTGGTGCTGCAGCCAGGGTCGAGCCACATACAAGAACTAAAGCCATCTGCATGGCAAATGCCAGCAAGTTCCACACACCGCCACCCCAGTGCTCAACTACCTCGAGGGGAGTCTGTTGACACAACGGCATCGCCACCAACGCAGCGACAAAGGTGAGCAGTATGGCGAATATAAACGGTTCGGGCAACCAACGTTGCACTAATCGCACGCAGAATTTAATCATTTATCTTCATTATTAGTTTGAAGCCACAAAAGTAACACTTATTTCCCATATGTTATCCGGTTTAACTATGGTTTTCCCTGAAAAGGGAGTCTTTTAGTGAATGGGATAACGGGAAATTCCTCCCCCACATCCTCGTGCCAATGTGGGCCTGAACTGGCTATCGCGTGGCACCACCCAGGGCGATGTAGAGTTCAATGATGCCCATGGCTCCATTGTACATGTTCACTGCCTGGTTGAGCTGGGCATTCAGTAACGTTTCTTGGGCGGTGAGCACCTCGAGATAGCTCGCTTTGCCGTTGTCCATGAGTTCATGGGTGCCACGGTAGGCCGCTTTCAACACCTCAACTTGGCGAATATAGTAGTCATGCTTCTCTATGGCAGCTTGGAAGTCGGCCAGTGCTTCATTCACCTCACATCCTGCATCAATTACAGTTTGCACATACTGGTTCATCAGGTTCTGTTGTTCAAGCTGGTTGATTTTCAGGTTTGCCTTTAACTTCCCCTGGGCATAGATGGGTTGCGTCAGCGATGCCACGGCATTGAGCAGGATTTTCCCGGGATCGACAACTGCGCTGCCGGCACTGTTGGTCCATCCGGCTAATCCTTGCAGACTGATGGAGGGATAAAATGCAGCTCGGGCCGCTTGGGTGTCGTAGAAAGCCTCGGCCATGGCATAGTCGGCCAACTTGACATCGGGACGGTATTGCAGGAGCATGGCGGGCACACCCATTTCAAAGCTCCTGGGCAAAGAGTAGTTGCCCAAATGACTGCGCTCGATGTGCCGCGGTGTAATCGCCAGCAGGCTGCAGATGGCATTCTCTACCTCACGGATATTGCGTCGATTGTCCACAATCGAAGTTTTCACGTTCAGGTAAGATGACTCCATCTGATTGACTGCCGTGGAGTAGGACTTACCGTTCTCCCAGAGTATCTTCTGGGTCTCAAGTGAGATTCTCCATAAACTGTCGGTAGCCATGAGGATGTCCTGCTGCTGGTCGAGTAAGAGCAACGTGCAGTACTGTTGTGCAACAGCCGAGATAATGCTGGCCTTGACTTCTTGTTCAGCGATTTTGGCTTGCATGAGAAGAACCTCAGACTTGCGTTTTTTGCTCTTGATCGAGCCGAAAGCGTCAATATCCCAATTTACTTGCAGTGGCACGTTGTAGGTCTTAGATGCCGCACTGCCGCCAAAAGAGGCGATAGAGCCTGAGGGTGAGAAAAACACCGAAGGGAAAAAGGCCTGCTTGGCAGCAGCGAGCGAAGCTTCGGACTGTTGTATTGCGATACGTGCCGAGTTGATGTCGGTGTTGCGCACGAGGGCCGTGTCGATGAGCCGTTGCAACAACGGATCGGTGAAGAACTCGCGCCATGACAGTTCAGCAATTGATGTGGTGTCGCCTGTCAGGGTGACATTCTCGCCGAACACATCAGCAGGAACCGTCGCTTGGGACTTATACTCGCTGTGTAAGCTCTTGAGGGTGTCGCAGCCCACCAGTGATAAGGCTGCCACACACAAGATTATGATATTGAATGATTTCTTCATACGTTTGTTCACTTTTGAGTCATCACGTCGTTAGTTCTTGATTGAATGGCCTGGTCGGGGGCACCGCCCTGAAACTTCTCATGCAACCGCTGGAAGAACATGAAGAATACCGGCACCACATAGAGCAAAGCCAGCGTGCCCACAGCCATACCGGCGGTAACGCCAAGGGCGAGCACGCGGTTGCCGTTGGCTCCCGCGCCACCGGCGATGATAAGCGGTATCATACCCGCAATCATCGTGACGACGGTCATCAGGATGGGGCGCAGACGCTCCTCACAGGCGGCAAAGGCCGCATCGTGGATACTCATGCCCTGGGCACGGCGTTCGGAGGCAAACTCGGTAATCAGGATGGCGGTCTTAGCCAACAGACCGATGAGCATGATGACACCCGTCTGCAGGTAGATGTTGTTCTCCATGCCAGGCAGGTGCATCAGCGACACCAGCCAAATGGCACCAAATGAGCCCATCAGACCGAAGGGCACGCTCAGCAGCACGGCCATGGGCGTGAACCACGAGTTGTAGAGTGAAGCCAGAATGAGGTAGATGAGAATGACGCAGATGACATAAATCAAGGCTGTGGCATTAGAGCCTGCGGTCTCCTCCACCTCACGGGACATGCCACCGTACTCATAGGTGTAGCCATTGGGCATCTCCTGCTTGAACACCTCGGCAATCGCCTTGTGGACATCGCCCTCCGAGAATCCACTGGCGGGCATCACGCCGCATGTGATGCTCTGGTACAGGTTGAAGTGCTCAACCGATGCCGAGCCGACGATTTCGTTCAAGGTGACGAACTCTGATATAGGTGCCATCTTACCGCCTTGAACGCGGACAAAGATGTTGTTGAGCGACGAGGGGTCGAGACGGTATTCCGGCGCAGCGTTGGCCATGATGCGGTACACTTTGCCAAACTGGTTGAAGTTGCCCACATAGGAGCCGCCGCAATAGGCTCCCAGCGTGTTGAGCACTGAAGCGGGTGTCACGCCAGCACGGTCACACTGCGTGGCATCGATATTGACTTGATACTTGGGGAAGCGCTCAGAGTAGGCCGACATGGCCATCATGATTTCGGGCCGCTCATTCAGTTTGGCCAGGAACTTGTTGGCATCAGCATTGAATTCTGACATCGGACGGTCTTGTACGTCTTCCAGCACAAGGCTCACACCACTGTTGGAACCATAGCCAGGCACCTGAGGCATCTGGAAGGGAATGACTGTCGCATTCTTGATATCTTTGCAGTCAAGTGCAAATCGGCCGAAGACCAGCTCGATGTAATGATTCATGCCCTTGCGGTCGTCCCAGTTCTTCAGTCGGATGATGAGTGTGGCATAGCAGCTGGCTGAGCGCCCAGCCATCATGCCGTAGCCGCTGACCACTGCATAGCTCTCGAGCTCTGGAATCTTCTTGACCTTTTCCTCCACCTTCTTGACAATCTCCTGCGTTTCATGCAGGGTGCAGCCCTCGGGGGCGCGTACCTCGGCAAAGAATACGCCCTGATCCTCATCAGGAACAAGACCTGAAGGAAGTCCGCGCATGAAGAAAACGAGCAACACAGCAGTGAGGGCGAGCAGAAGCCAAGACAATTTAGGACGCTTGATGAATCCGCCCACGCTCTTCTTGTACTTCTTGAGGATGGCGTTATAGCTGGCGGTGTAGGCCTTGGTGACGTAGTAGTTCAGGCTTTTCTTCTCCTTGTTATCCTTGGAATAGCGCATCATGATGGCGCATAGGGCAGGGCACAGCGTCAAGGCAGACACGCACGACAGACCCACTGACGATGCCAGCGTGACGCCAAACTGCGTGAAGAACGAGCCCGAGGTGCCTGGCATGAAGGCCACAGGAATGAACACGGCCATGAAGACTAGGGTACACGAGATGACGGCAACCGACACGTCGCTCATGGCTTCTCGCGTGGCGCGGCGGGCATCGGTGATGCCTGCCTCCATCTTGGCCATGACCGCCTCGACGACAACAATGGCATCATCCACTACCGTACCGATGGCCAGCACCAGAGCGAATAGCGTCAGGATGTTGAGTGAGAATCCCGCTAGCTTCACGATGGCAAAGGTTCCCAGCAGCGACACGATGATCGATAACGAGGGAATAACTGTCGCCTTGAAGTTCTGCAAGAAGAAATAGACCACGAGAACCACCAGGATGATGGCGATGACGAGCGTCTCGACCACGTTGTGGATCGCTGCGAAAAGGAAGTCGTCGCTAGTCTCCAGGATCTCAAATTCCAGGCCAGCAGGCATCGATGGCTTGAGCTCCTCGTAGAGTTGGTTGATTCGGGCATTCACCTCTGTTGCGTTGGCCCCTGGTGCCTGGAACACCATGTAGATGGTGCCTGGCTTGCCATCAATGTTGGATGTGAAGTTGTAGCTCACGGCACCAATCTCCACATCGGCCACATCACTCAGGTGCAACAGGTGTCCGCTGTCACTGGTGCGCAACACGATTCCGTTGAATTCCTCGACGGTCTTCAATGTGCCCTTGTACTCCATCGAGTACTGGTAAGCATTCTCGGACTGTTCGCCCAGCGATCCCGTGGCGGCAACGAAACTCTGGCCGCCGATGGCGGCGAACACGTCGTTAGGCTCCAGCCCATATTGTGCCATCACATCGGGCTTGAGCCAGATGCGCAGGGCATAGGTGTTACCCAGCGACATCACGTCGCCCACACCGGTGATGCGCATCAGTCGGGGACGCACATTGATATCAATATAGTTGGCGATGAAGTCAGCGTCATACTTGCCGTCAACGCTCTTCAAGGCACCGATGTGCAGGATGTTGCTCTGCTGCTTCATGACGTCCACACCCACCTTGGCCACCTCAGCCGGCAGCAGGGCTATGGCACGGCTCACGCGGTTCTGCACGTTGACGGCAGCCAGATCGGGGTCGGTCCCCTGCTTAAAATAGACCTGGATCGAGACTTCGCCCGATGCCGATGCCGAGCTGGTGATATAGGTCATGCCCGGCACGCCGTTGATGTTCTCCTCGAGCGGCTGGACCACCGCCTTCATGATTGTGCCCGCGTCGGCACCGGTATAGGAGGTGGAAACACGCACCGTGGGCGGAGCGATATTGGGGTACTGCTCGATGGGTAATGTGCCGATGCAGATAGCGCCCACCAGCGTGATGACAATGGCTATCGCGCATGCCATCACATAACGGTTGATGAAGATGTTGTTCTTCATACCTTATTTTCCTTTTTGGGGTTTGGCGGGAAACAAGACACGCTGACCTTCCTGCACGTTGTTGGCACCGATTGTCACGATGCGGTCGCCGACATTCAGCCCCTCGGTCACAATGACATCCTTGCCATTGCCGGCATCGGTTGTCAACACAGTGATAGCGGTCGCAGTGCTATCGGCCTTTACTTTATAAACCAGGGATTTATCTTGCAGGCGCACGACAGCCGCTTGCGGAATCAGCATCACGTCATGAAGGCTATAGGGCAACACCACTGTACCTTGAATGCCGGAGTACAAGCTTCCTTCAGGATTGGGGAACGTGGCTTTGCATGCCAGCGAGCCCGTGGAGGCATTCACAACACCCGTCAAGCTCGACACGCGGCCCTTGTGCTGATACTCAGTGCCGTTCTTCATGATGAAAGTCACGTCAGGCATCTGTGACATCAACTTGGCTTTATCGCTTTGAGAAACACCAGATGAAGCCATCTCCTCGATAATCGATTCAGGAACCGAGAATTCAGCCTCCATCTGCCTGTTGCCGCTGACGATGGTCAGCTGAGTCATTGGCGTCACCTGATCGCCTGCAAAGACTGTGATTTCACCAATAACACCTGCTACAGGCGATGTGATCGTGCAGAAACCGAGATTCACCTTGGCATGGTTCACAGCGGCCTGAGCCTGGCTGACCGATGCCCTGGCCTGGCTGACGGTGGCCTGCGCCTGCTTGTAGGTGTTCAACGAACTCTCCAGCATATAATTGCTCACGATTTGTTTCTCAAACAGGTTCTTGTTGCTCTCATACTCTAGTTTGGCACTATTGGCCTGGGAGATGGCAGCCTGGAGATTGGCATTGGCAGCCTGGAGATTGGCCCTAGCCGATTCCAATTCATGCTGGGCATTGCGCGAGTCGATGACAAAGAGGGTCTGCCCCTTGCGCACCTGCTGGCCCTCGGTCACATAAATCTTCATCAACTGACCGCTCACCTGTGGCATGATCGTCACATCGGCTTGACCTCTCATCTTGGCGCTGAATTTCACAGGTACCTCTATATCAGATTTTTGTATGGACATCGTCTCATAGGACGACTGCTCCTCCTTGGGGATGTCAACGCCACAGGAGCCCATAAAGAAAAAGGCCACAATCAGCCATAACCAGATAGTGTTTCTATTCATAATGATATTTTTGTTTTTTGATAGTAAATATTCGATTTCTGCGAAAATATGCGCAAAGTTAGCACTTTTTTTACAAAAATAACAGTTTTCTTGATTAAAATATTATAAAAAGCCCCATGAACACTCGGCTGCCTGCATCTTGAGGGAGATAGATACTGCTGGCCTCTGTGTTGTATAGTTATAAAGGATTCTTAGAACCGCGCTAATAACCGCAATTATTCCTGGGTCGTGTCATGAGGCGAAATCTACTGGTTTTCAGTAAATGAGATAATCGTTGACCCCATAGATGGAGCATCACTATGTTATACCGTGAGGCCGTCTAATGTCGGCGGCAGTTCTACTCGCAGGAGTGTGTAAACACACGTATGTATCGAAAAATCGGGAAATCGGATATTTTGAAATGTCATCGCAACGGCGAGCAGGACCTTACAATACCCTAAGGGTAGGGCTTGCTATGACCTAGGGGACGACCCTACTAGAAACGATAATATTATCTGCATTTTATATTCTTTTGGAATAAATTTGTCATGTTTTTTTTGGTTTTATTTTATATTTGCATGTAAAACCATTAAAAAGTTCTATTGTTTTATTGAAATGATTTTTTTTGTTTAACCATTAATATATTAGCTTATGAAGAAGTTCTTCTTATTTGCGCTGATGGCTGCTCTGGGATTGCCCATGATGCAGGCCCAGCAGAGTTTTCCGACTAAGGCCCTTGCCCGTCAGGCTGTTGCCGGCATCCGTCACACCGACCGCGTGGTGACCAACCAGACTCCGGTGCAGGTCAAGGCCTCGTTCAATGATCCCATCCCCGAGGGTATGGCACTTGTTACCCTGGCCGCTGGTGACGTCTGGGGCGATGGCTCCGGCTACCAGATGCTGCTCGATGCCGACGCTACCGCCTATGGCACCATTATCCCCGAGACTGGTCCTCTGACGGCTAGCGGCGATGCCGATGCTGCGGTGTATGCCGAGTTTGAGTACAAGATTCCCGAGAATGCCGATGGCGCATGCAACACGACCAACATGGTGTTCAACAACAGCGTGAGCATCTTGATTCCGGCCGGTGTGTATGACTACATGATTCCCAATCCCTCTCCCGGTGACAGGGTGTGGATCGCTTCGCCCTATGGTAACATCGGTGGTCGCTACAATGACTTCACCTTTGAGGCTGGTAAGAGTTATACCTTCACCATCACCATCGGTGACAATGGCAATGATGCTACCGACCTCCTGATCGGTGGTGATGAGGCGACCGTTCCCGTCGATCTGGTGGTTGATCCTGCCGTCACCACTGCCAATGTGGCATGGACCGACTATGATGACACCCAGTGGAACCTGCGTTACCGCGTTTACAACCCTGATGCCGATGCTAGTGCCGTGTCCTACTTCTGGGACTTTGAGGATGGTAGCATGGGCGGTTGGACATCGATTGATGCCGATGGCGACGGCAATGGCTGGTATGTGTATGATCCCATTTCGTTAGGTTATGATCCCGGTGATGGCGTCGTGCTGTTCGACACCAAGTGCGTGACCTCGGCCAGCTATGCCGGTGGTGTTCTCTATCCCGACAACTGGCTCATGTCGCCCCAGGTAGCTCTGGACGGCCAATTGTCCTTCTGGGCAGCCGGTCAGGATGCCAACTGGGCCGCAGAGGTGTTTGCCGTTTATGTAACCACGGGTGACCTCAGAGACCTCGATAGCTATGTGAAGATTTCGGATGACATCACTGCCACCAGTCCCATCACCGAGTACACCTTCGACTTGAGCAGCTTTGCCGGTCAGCAGGGTTATGTAGCCATCCGTCACTACAACGTGAGCGACATGTTCCGTCTGAACATCGACAACGTGAGCATCGGCACGGCGGGCGCTCCTGCTCCCTGGATTGTTGTCAATGGCTTGACCGATCCCAGCTACACCATTGAGAACCTGGCAGCCGGCACCACCTATGAGGTGCAGGTACAGGCTGTCAACGCTGGCGGCACCAGCGAGTGGAGCGAGAGCACCATCTTCACCACGCGCAACGACCAGGCCATCACCGCGGTCTATGTCAACGGTTATGAGTCACCCGTCGAGGGCGAGAATTCCCAGGATCACCTCAACCTGTCGGTACCCGAGGGCGCTAACTATCACATCTACGTCAGCGCGTGGTCACCCGAGTGGTGGGACAACGACGAGAACGATGAGTTCTTCGGCACCTTCGTCGGAGGTACCAGGTACTCGGTGGGCATGACGCTTGAGGCCAATGACGGCTACTACTTTGCCGACGACTGCGTCTTCTATGTGAACGGCAGCGAGAGCCTTGTTGACTATACCTACACCGCTGTGGACGATGAGACCAACACCTATGCCTATGTGTGGACTGTTCCCGAGGTTGCCGGTAACGAGACCGAGACCTATGTGATCACCGAGGTTCATGTGTACGGTTACGAGTCACCTGTGGCTGGAGAGGATTCCCAAGCTCATCTGGACATCACTGTTCCCGAGAATGCAAACTACCACATCTTCACCAACAAGTGGTCACCCGAGTGGTGGGATAACGATGCAGATGATGACTTCTTTGGCATCTTTGTTGAAGGTACCTACTACTCAATGGGCATGACGCTTGAGGCCAATGAGGGCTATCGCTTTGCCGACGACTGCAAGTTCTATGTCAACGGCAGCGAGGAACTTGTTGACTATGACTTCACCGGTGTAGATTCTGAGGACGGCAACATCTATGCTTACCTGTGGACCATTCCTGAGGTGGCTGTGAACACTCACACCGGTATCAATGAGATGGTAAGCGGCAAGACTGTCACTGGTGTGCGCTACTACAACATGGCTGGCCAGGAGATGCAGCAGGCCGATGGTATGACCATCGTCGTTACCACCTACAGCGACGGTACCACCAGCGCTGTCAAGGTTGTGAAGTAAAGTATTGTGACATCACGCCTCGGGCGTGATTGGGCTTATGGCAGGGACGCAAGCGTGATGTTGCGTCCCTGCTTTTTCACTAGGGAGTAGATTTGCGGGAAAAAGATGTGCTTTTGCAACAAAAATGTATTAACTTTGTGGCATGAAAGTGAGATGGGCGATGTGGCCTCCCTTTTCATGCACTGGAGTGAAGCCGATTGTTTTTATATACAAATTATTACAAACCTCATTATTTTAAGTATTTATGAAGAAATTTTTATCTCTCCTCTTTGTTGCCCTGCTGGCGATGTCGGCATGGGCAGATGTGACTGTAACTTTTGATCCCAATGTGACTAAGGGCAAGAACGCTGCTGCAAACGCATTAGACGAGATGACACTTGATGGTGTGACCATCAGCGGAACGAAAGCCGCTTTCAATGCTACAAGTCCTGCTTATCGGTTTGCCGGTGGCAGCAAGGCTACCGTTTCTTCGGCTGTGGGCAACATCAAGAAGGTCGAGTTCACTTGCGAGGGTTCTTACAGCCAGAGCTATGGCCCTGACCAGTTCTACGGTGATGGCTACACCTGCCAGTCGGGTAGCAGGGTAGGCATCTGGCAAGGCGATGCTGAATCGTTCACATTGAGTACAGCCTCTCAGGTGCGTTGCACCTTGATTGTGGTGACTATTGCCGAGGACGAGGTTGAGGATCTCGTGCCTCCCGTGTTCAATCCTAATGGCGGCGAGTTCAGTGGCAGTCTGGCCGTGACCGTTTCCTGCCCAACTAAGAATGCTTCGATCTTTGTCTACAAGGTGATTGACGGTGAGATTGACTACACAACTGGCGACTACTACTTCCAGAGCGGTGAGTTCTATGTGACCGAGACCATGACCTATGCCGCATATGCCGAGAAGGGTAATGAGTCTACCGATTTTGTGTATGTAACTTTCACCAAGGTCGAGCAGACCGTTGAAGTTCCTGTCTTCACTCCAGCATCATGCAGTTTTCTGGATCGTGTGGATGTCACCTTGTCTTGTGCAACCCCCAATGCAAAGATTTTCTACAGCCTCGATAACGAGCAGTGGAGCGAGTATGTTGATGCTATCCCCGTCACTACCGACCTGACCATCTGGGCCAAGGCTGCTGTCGGTGATGTGGAGAGCGAGATTGTCAGCGCAACCTACACCAAGTTGCCTGAGACAACTGTTGACGTGACCTTTGACGCGGCTGTTGACAAGGGCAATGGTGAGCAGTCCAACCGTCATTCCTACACTATCGTGAAGGATCAAGTGACCATGTATGTCGGCGACGGTACAGTTTACGGTGACCATTACCGCATCTATGGTCCCAATGACAGTTCCGCCTTTGTATTCACCTCGGCTGGTGCCCCCATTGTCAAGATCGAGTTGAGCAGTGGTACCGCAAGCCAGACACCCAGCAACCTGTCGTTGGTTGATAAAGATAATGGCCGATACACCACCAGCGGTAACAAGGGCACTTGGGAAGGCTATGCCCAGGAGGTGGCCTTCAAGGTGAATAGCCAGGTGCGTTGCTATACTGTTATTGTGACGCTGGCAAGCAGTGAGGTTCCCGAGTTTGAGCTCGGTGACGTGAACCATGACGGCAAGGTCAACATTGATGATGTGACCGCTATGATTGACTATCTGCTGGCGGATCCCGCAACCATGCCTATTGAGGGTGATGTAGATCAGGATGGTAAGAAGAACATTGATGACGTGACCGCGTTGATTGACATCCTGCTGGGTAAATAGAGCATATCACAGGTAACAATCTACCAATGCCTTAAATCCGCAAGAGAATTAGTTTGGCGGTAATTTCGTGTTGATTATCATTTTCATAGCTTGAAAGTGCGGTTTCTGTGCTCCTTGGGTTCAATTTTCATCCCAGGGATGCATACCACCCCCTTTCCCCCTGCAT
>JAFTEU010000166.1 GCA_017453505.1 Muribaculaceae bacterium | reverse complement strand
TGCCAAAAAGAAACAAAACTTGAGCAAATCGAATGCAAAGCCAAGCTCGCTTGAGCTTTGCTGAGATGCCGCCAAGTTTATCCAAAATACAGTCAACATAGAAGATAAACATTTCGGTAATTTATAGAAGTCCCCTTAAGTCCGTTTTGTCCATGCACCCACAAAATCAAGAGAGGGGGCGACTCCCTGATGAAGAGCGTCCCCCTCTAGATAGTATCCTAGAAACCGTGTTACTTCACGAGAATCTTCTGACCATTGTGGATGTAGATGCCAGCGGGCAGGTTACCCTCGCTGAACTTCAGGCCCATCATGTTGTAGTAGGCACCATCCTGAATCGTGGCTGCCTTAACCTCCTCAACAGCAGTCATGGTGCTGTACTGGTACTCAATCAGGGTGACAGGCAACTCGACATTGGTGCCGCAACCCAGCATGGCGGTGGCATCGGGGAAGTCGTTGCCCTGGGCATAGTCGATGAAGCTGGTCCAGTTGTCGGTATAGGTCATGGCATGGCCACGGATGCCAGAGGTGTAGAAGGGAACGTAGTCGGTACCCCAGGTGCAATTGTCGTCATCATCGGCATCGGCCACAAAGGTCACCAGCAGATTCTTGCCCTCAGGCAGCAAGAACGGCACGTCCAGGTCAAAGGTGAATTCCACGTCCTCATAGAGGAGATCCAGCAGAGGATAGGTCACGTTGGCCTCGTAGACCGTGTTCTCAAACTCAAAGAACTGCTTCACACCCTCGATCACGGCAAACTCGGTCTCATCGATGGCCTGCATGTAGATCTTGTAGTTGCGCGTGATGTCGTCATATCCCTCATCATCACGGAACTTGAAGGAGATGCCGGTGATCGTCACGTCACCCTTGCCCTGCAAGTCGGCAAGCTCGTCGGTCGTATAAATCATCTGGGCACCGGTGTGAGCCAAATAGAAATTCGTGGGGGCCACGTCAAAGAAGGAACCATTGTAAATCTCGGTAGGATTAGCATAGTCACCGACCTCGATGGCACCGGTCTTCACATTCTGGGCTTGAGCGTTAACAGCCATGGCAGCGAGTGCTGCAAGTACGAAGTAGAATTTTTTCATTGTCATTTGAATTTTAATTGTTTATATTACTATAAATACCTTAAATCATTTGTCCTAATACCTTGTTGGAACGATTATGATGACGCAAAAATAGTAATAAATACCACAAAATCAAAATCTATATTAAAAAAAATCCCTTATTTTGCAGTTTCTAACCACAAACATAACTCTCATTTCAATACCACTATGGCCAAAAACCAGTCACCTCATCCACTCATCGCCATCATCCCGGTGGTCGTGCTCATCGGTCTGCTAGTCATCGTCATCTCGCTCTTCGGCAGCGATTCCCTGAGCGGCGGCAGCCAGATGGCACTGCTGATGGGTACAGCAGTGTGTGTCCTCATTTCCATGACATGCTACCACATGCCGTGGCGGCTATTTGAGCAACAGATGACCAGAACCATCGGCGACGTAGCCGTCACCTTGCTCATCCTGCTGACGGTGGGAATGCTTGCAGGCTCATGGATGGTGAGCGGCGTGGTGCCCACGCTCATCTACTATGGCGTCCAGATTCTGTCACCACGCTTTTTTCTGGTCAGCGCCTGCGTCATCTGCGCCCTGGTGTCGTTACTCTCGGGCAGTTCCTGGACGACTATCGCGACCATCGGCGTGGCGCTGCTGGGCATCGGCGAGGCGCTGGGTATCAGCGAGGCATGGACGGCTGGAGCCATCATCTCGGGAGCCTACTTCGGTGACAAGATGTCACCCCTGAGCGACACGACCATCCTCGCGTCCTCATCGGTCAGGGTAGATATCTTTGAGCACATCCGCTATATGGTCATCACCACCGTGCCTTCAATCACCATCACACTCGTCATCTTCCTCATCGCCGGCCTGGGCCACACCCAGGACACGGCCTTGCATGTCGAACAATATACCGAGGGACTGTCCAGCACATTCAACATCTCGTTGTGGACCCTGCTGGTGCCGCTTGTCACAGGCATCCTCATCGCGCGCCGCGTGTCATCCATCATCGTGCTGTTCGCCTCCTCGATCATGGCAGGCATCGTCGCTCTGATCCTGCAGCCACACCTCCTGTGCCAGATCGCGGGTGACACCTCTTTGAGCACTCCCGCAGCCTTGTTCAAGGGGCTGGCCATCACCTACTATGGCGCGACAGCGATTCAGACAGGCAACGATGCCCTCAACGAGCTGGTATCGACAGGCGGCATGGCCGGCATGCTCAACACCATCTGGCTCATCCTGTGTGCCATGTGCTTCGGCGCTGTCATGGTGGCCAGCGGCATGATTTCAAGCATCACTCGGGTCATCACCCGCTGGGTGCGCACGCGCTTGAGCCTTGTGACCTCGACCGTCGGCACAGGCATGTTCCTCAACCTGACCACCGGCGACCAGTTCATCAGCATCGTCCTCACGGCCGACATGTTCCGTGATGTCTATGACAAGGAGGGCTATGAAGCCCGCCTGCTGAGCCGTACCACCGAGGATGCAGCCACGGTGACCTCTGTACTTGTGCCCTGGAACACCTGCGGCATGACCCAGGCCACGGTACTCGGTGTCCCCACCCTCACCTACCTGCCCTACTGTTTCTTCAACATCCTCAGCCCGTTGACGACAATCGCCATCGCCGCCATCGGCTGGAAAATCAAGCGCAAGTCACGTCAGGACTAAGAGCCATGCCAGATTTCGTCAGTTTGCCCAATCCGTCCATGCGTGCTTGACGAGCAAATCGGGTAGGTCGGGGAGCGAGAGGTTTTCTTTCGCTCCCTTTCCTCCCACACCACCGTACGTGCCGTTCGGCATACGGCGGTTCCGCACTTTACTCCTTAAAGGAGTGCCGGCCCTTGTTTCAGATATTCCCGCCACT
>JAFTEU010000165.1 GCA_017453505.1 Muribaculaceae bacterium | reverse complement strand
TGCCATGTCATGGATGATTTTACTTGTTTTGTTTGCAGCACTAAGATAAGTGAAAAATCTGACATGGCAAAATCCTGGGCAACTTTTTGTTGCTCAGGATATTATAGAGACAGTTGAATTAAAGTGCTGCGGAATTTAGGGTTTATAATTAACAATTGATAGAAAACCTCTAGACCGATTCAATTGCTCATTAGTCAAACTCAAAATATTTTGTCTGAGCAATGACAGATTATTCCGACATAGCGTACAGGCAGCTACTTTCAGATTTGAGCGAATTCATTCAAGGTGGCCCCATTTCTCTTGACTTTTTTAAAAAAGAGGTGGTTAAAAACATGCCCAACGACAAGTGGACAAAACTGTCATTACTCCTCGCATTACTTAAAAAAGACCGTGTTTTATTCAACAACTTAATCCTCGACCCTAACGGGGTTATACAGTTCCTTGAATCCTACATTAAGGAACAACTCATATCGGCATTGGCTAAAATCAACGATGGTGCTCCTTTTCCTCTGGACCTATTCACAGCGGAAGTAACAAATAGGGTCTCTCTAGATTCATATCAACAGCCATTGCTCTACGATGCCCTTAAAGTTAAAGACCGTGACATTGTTAAATTCTTCCTTGATTATAACGACAGTTTTGAGTACCTAAAGTCATACCTTAAGGAAGATCTTATTTCAGCGTTGACCGAAATCAATTGTAATGCACCCATTCCTTTTGACCTATTCTGGGAGAGCATAAATAATTCTTTTTTCTGGATTGGAGAAATATACCATTACTTTATGACCTGCTCAAGGCTGTTGATGGTGATATTATCAGATTCTTTCCTGAGTCCCGTGAAGAGTGCGTCGTATTTCTTGAATCATTCCTTGGGACCCAGAATGTCGATAGACCATCTCCAACGTCCCCATCCCACCCCACCATCAATTGGCAATGGGAAGCCCGCAATGACCTCAAGGGATTTGACGGCATCGTGAACATCACGGCTACAGGCAATGAGATGATTAGGCTTATAGTGTCGCACAGTAGTAATGTCCTCCAAAACGATGGCGAGTATACTGTACAATGCCAGCTCAATTGTGATGCAGGCAGCAGGATTGTCGCAAAGGCCTGCTTCTTGCGAGATAACGCTCCTTACGGAGAGTGGAAGGTCGAAAACATCATCATCCCCCAAAAAGAATCAGAGCCAACACATACACCCATTCCACCAGAGATAAATTATGATTGTCATGATGACGAGTTGACCATCTACGCCACGGGAGAAGGAATGGTCAGGATTGAAGCACTGGGATTTGGTTCAACTGGCATTAACCGTGTGGAGCGCGTTATCCCATTCGACAAAGGCAGTGGCATCAGCCTCGTAGTCCGAGCTTGCATTGTTGAGGGAAATACGCCCGTAACCCAATATGCCATTAAACAAATTGACATTCCTGCCGAAAAGCCAAAGCCAACACGTACACCCACTCCACCAGAGATACATCATGAATGCAGTAATGGCAAGTTATCCATTAGCGCTATTGGAGATGGAATGGTCAGGCTTGATGTTGACGGGAATGCGTCTGAGAAACAGAGAAAAGTTGAGTTCAGCTTCAACTATGACACCGCTAAGGGCATTACCCGCAATGTTCGTGCTTGCATCGTCAAGAACGGTGTACCCGTGAGCGAATATAACATTAAAAAAATCATCATTCCTGCCGAAAAGCCAACTCATAATCCACCAGAGATAGATTATGTGTGTAATAATGGTCAATTGACCATTATTGCCACAGGTGATGGAATGGTTAAACTTGATGTTCCCAAGAGAGCTTCATGCGAGGGACAAGGCCGCGCACAATTTGTCACCACATTCGACGTTCTCAAGGGCTTCACTCTCGAGGTTAGAGCTTGCATCGTTGAGGATAAAACCCCCGTGAGCGAATATGCACACCTGAAAATTGACATTCCCGCCGAGAAGCCAAAACCCGATCCACCAAAGATCAATCATGAGTGCAAAAACGGCAAATTGACCATTCATGCCACAGGTAATGGAATAGTCAGAATCGAAGCCAAAGGAAAAATTTCCGAGGGTCAAGGTCACGCAGAGCAGGTTGTACCATTCGATATCTACAAGGGTATCAAGCTAGAAGCTCGAGCTTGCATTGTTGAGCGCAAAACTCCCGTAAGCGAATATACCATTCAACAAATCGACATTCCTGCCGAAAAGCCCGATTCACCAAAGATTAACCTTGAGTGCAAAAACGGCAAGTTGACCATTCATGCCACTGGTAATGGGATGGTAAGACTTGAAGCCAACGGAGACTCTACCGAAGGCCAAAAGCGCGTGAAGCTTGTCATACCTTTCGGCATCTATGAGGGCATCAGCCTCGAGGCACGTGCTTGCATCATTCAGGGAAAGACACCCGTAAGCGAATATAATATTCAACAAATCAATATAGATCCAATGGAACAACCCGATGAAGAAATGACCCAATTTGAACCGCCCGTTATTAATTGGGATTGGAATCTTAATGAAGATCTTAAAGATTTTGACGGTGTTGCCGTAGTTACAGCTACAGGAGATGGATTCATCATGCTTGAAGTATCGTCTGAAAACGGCGATCATGTACCCAGGACAGGCGATGATGAAGCACAATGCTATTATAAGTGCGATATCGGCAACCATGTTTCAGCAAGAGCTTGCATCTGGAAGGCCGGTACCCCCGCTAGCGAATGGACCGAAAAAGAATTCACCATTCCCGCACCCAATGCTCCAGCCATCGAAGAGGTCGCCAGCAATGGCAAGCTCACCATTCGCGCCACGGGTACCGGCAGGATTAAACTTGAAGCGAACAACCAAGGGACCACGGGCATTGATCGTGTTGAAAGTGTCATCCCCTATGATGTCAATAAAGGCATCACCATCGAGGCTCGTGCATGCATCATCAAGGGCGACAAGCCGTTAAGTGAATATGCAGTGAAATCCATCAACATCGAGCCCAAGAAAAAAGAGAAAAAACCAACTCCACCTAAACCAAATATCGATATGGACTCTAATCAACCCAACTCAAACGCCCAAGATCCAATGGAGGCTTTCTTATCAAAAATCAAGGCATGGTATGAGGCTAATGGCAATAAGCCATTGGCTCCTAATGATATTCTTGACCGATTATCCAAGAAGCATAAATCTCCCAAACAACGCCTCCAGGAAGATGAGATACCCTTGTTTGACAAACTATACAAGGAGCACAAACAAGAGGCCGAGACCTACCTCTCCCCCAAAGTCACCACTCCATACATTATCAGTATGCTGAACAAGGAAGTGACCGAGAAGAAGACACCGTCCTCCTCGCTGATCCTCATCGTCGGCATCAGCAAGGTGCAGCAGGCCCGACTAAGGACCCTCGGCATCCTTGATGTAGCGGCACTCCTAAACCGGGGACGCACACCCGACAACCGCAAGGCCCTCGCATCAAAGCTAGACCTGGATGTGAAACTGGTCAACTCATGGGTAAAGCAGGCCGACCTGTGGCGCGTTGAAGGCATGACCACCGACCTCGCCTATCTGCTTGTGCTTGCCGGCATCCGTAACGTCGAGGACCTCTCGCGCGTTGATATCAAGAAGGTGTCTCCCATCTTGAAGGGAATCTGTTGCGCACAGGCCGATTTCTCCTATGGCACAGCCGACGAGACACGGCTTGAGTCCATCATCATAAAGGCAGGCGAGTTGGTCAATTGCCAGAGCGCGACAGTATCTATGAGTGAAATCAGGAATCAGCTGTCCAAGATTCTCAGCGACTTGCCAAATGAGAAGTTGAAGGCCCCGGATCTGAATCAACTCATCAACACCCAGCTAGAAAAGGCCATGGCCATGGCTGGAGCTCAAGACCTGGGCTCACTGCTGAGCTATGACGAGGATCCACCTCGACACCTGTTCAAGGATGAGGGCAACGAGATGACAGCCGAGGAGCTTGAGCTGCTCAACGGCAAGAACATCAAGCGTGGCCTTGACTTCCTTGACGACATTCAGTTCACCCTGCCCTTGCCTCGCAAGATGCGTGGCCACATTGCGCACAAGAGCAAGGACAGCACTTCAAGCCCGGTGGCCATGCCTGGAGTGCAAGTCGAGGTCAGCGGTTTTGTAAGTCCTTCGGATGACAAGAAAGAGTGCAATGAGAATCCATGCGGTATCACCGACGGGGATGGCAAGTTCATCATCGTGCTGCCCGAGAAATACAGCATGAAGGAAGTCATCACGATTACGGTAAAGAACGGCAACCGTCAACAGGACTTCGTCATGAACGCATCGGACATCATTGCCAGCGTGGCTGCACAGAAAACGCTCAACATGTTCTACACGCTCGACCGACTGGGAGACGAAGTGGACTACCTGCACGATCAGAGTGAGGCAGCCAACAAAAAAATCGCAGCCCTCAAGAGCGAACTTGAACGACTCAAGAAGGATGGCAGTGCAAATGGTACCAATGCCGCCGACATGGAATCAATCGAGGCCGAGATTGAGAGATACACTCGCCTGCTCGAGGGCAACAAGAAGAATGACCTGGAATACAAGGACGAGCCTGGCTACGAAGCAAAGAAAAGCCAAAAGCTTAAGGAATACTCACGCAAGCGTGACGAGCTGTTTGACATCATTACCAAGAGCACCGGCAATAAGCCCGGCAGCGTGAAAGAAGCATTTGATTTCTTCCTGGCTAACTCAGATGAGCATATCGCTGATGTCACTGGCAACGGAGAAAACGGATGTCTGATCGTCATCGACGAAATCTTCAATCGCGAGCGCCTTGATCTCACTAAGGCGCTGCCCTCTGTCAAACTCATGGATAATGAAGAGCAGGCCGTCAGGCTCTCGACCGATACCGCTCCGTCAAGAATCCACAAGTACAGCATGCTGCAACGGCTCGTCGAGCCCACCATCACTAGCGGCCCCAGGCATTCACTTGTCAGCCCCATTGACGTGATGGGCTTCAACAAGAAGATGACCGAGAATCCCAACCTTTATCCTCAAGCATCGTCACTAGGCATCGGCTATATACTGAACATGCATCAGGCATGGGTACCCAACGGATTCGCACTGGGCGACCTCTTGTATTCTTTGGTTCTGGCACCAGGCGAGGAACAGAGACTCATCGTGAGGGAAAACAAGCAGGCTTATACCATCCAAGACGATGCTCAAGGCTTAGACGCCACGAGCGAGGGAATGACTGTCTCTCAGAATGATGACACAACGGCGGCCTTTAATTATGCATTGAACCAGTTATCTCAAGGTAACTCAGAGTATAATCACAGCGCACGGGCAGGCAGCGTCGGTGCCAGCCTGGGAGTTGGTTTCTTGGGATCGGCATCGGCCATGCTGGGTCTGTCCGGAGGTTACTCCAAGTTGAGCGGCAATGGTTCGTCCTCATCACAGCAGAGCAATGCCCACAGCGAGGCATCATCGACAGCCCAGAGTTTCCAGCACAGCATCAAGAGCGCGTCAGACAAGATTTCCCAAGCCAAGCGCATCAGTATGCAGATGGCCAGCGCCGAGACCTCGGAATCAGTGGCCACCAAGATTATCGCCAACCACAATCATAGCCATGCGATGACGATCCAATACTGGGAAGTGATGAGACGCTACAAACTTGAGACTTGTATCGACGATGTCAATCTGGTCTTGTTCGTGCCATTGAGACTCATCAGATTCTTACCCGAGAATCAGCATTTCTATCTCAAGGACACATCGGGCTTTGACGCCTCAGCCTTCTCACAGCGCTATGACATCCTATTGCGGTATTACGACACGTTGAATTACAGCATCCCTTATCAATACCGCAGCGGTTTGAGCCTGATCAAGCGATTTGCATCTTATCCCAGTTGGACTCTGGAGAAGGCCCATACCGACTCAACGAGCAAGAGCGTCTTTTTAACACTGAAGGGCAACTTCATGGAGTGCGACAGCATCAGTGCGACATTGTACCTAGCAAATGGCCATGGTAGTGTAGCCGGTCACTGCCAGATCCTGGATGCCAAGCCTTTCAAGGAGCTGATCGAGGAAAACAAGGTCAGGTCCAAAAAAGAACTGCTCAGACAAATCGAACACTACAGGTCAACCCACCATAGTATTGCGCTGGAAATCACATTCAGCCTGCCCAGCAATGTATCAATGGCAGACCTGGCCTCCATCAGGATCCAGAACTCATTCATGCCCGTCAACTATAACCTGTTCATGTCAACAGATAATGATGGCGACTTCATGTTCATCGGTAATGACAACGGCTGGTCTCGTTCAGAAACCCAAGCCGTACAGAACTACTTGAGGAAGATGAATGACCTGTATGAGGATGACAAGTCAAGCGGTAAAGATATCAAGCGGATTAATCATTACTACCAAGGGTTGCCCGAAAACTTCATTGTGAATATCATCGATAATGGGGCTATGTTGACCAGAAATGAGGTCAGCAGTGCCTCACGGGTGATGATTGACTCTTATACACTGACGTTCGGCACAGATGCGGTTGCCGATAGTTCCTTGAGCTCCTACAGCCTGAACAGGTCAACAGCGATCAACATCACGCACGCTGTCCCCACCATGCGTTACAACGAGCTGATGAAGATGGAAGAGACGCTACACCACGTGGCTTCAAACCCCGTACGCTATTCCCAAGCGATCTGGGCCTCGCTCAGCGATGATGAGCGCGTAATGATGCTCGAGCAGTACACCATCGACATGAACTTTGACCTGCTTGAAAACATGAAGAGCCGCAATGATTACAACAATGACCTGATTCCGCTGCTCAACTGTGTTAATGTCAAGAATATGATGGGTTTCTATGGCAACTGCATGATATTGCCCTTTACATTCCCGCAGCGCTTAGCCAAGAAGCTCGGCAAGACCGCAGCCGACATCCAAGACTCATTGTATAGATTCCACACCAACAACTTCCGTGTGCCCACGACAACGATTTCATTGCCCACCCAGGGCATGATTGGCGAGGCCGTACTCGGCGAGACCAACGTCAGTGAAGAAATTGACATCACCCGTTTCTGGAATTGGCAAGACTCCCCCATCGATAAGATGGCCATTGACAGCGCCTATCTGAGTGGTCCTGACATATTGAAGGACAAGCGAACCAAGGACATCTCAGCGTTGAATATCAGCGGAGCAGAACAGCCAAACGCTGTAAGCATTCCTGATCTAGTCAAGGAGCTAGTCAGCAAGCAAACACCTAATTTCACAGATATTACGGGACTGGATCAACTAAAGGATGTCTTGAACAACGGTACAAAGAGCGCATCCGAAGGTCGTAACCAAGCCATCCAAGCCTCATCTGATTTAGCCAAGGCCGCCATCAATGCCCTAGTGAGTGAAAAGAAACCTAAGGAAAGCAGTGAGAACAAGCCAAAAGATGACAATGGCAACAAGTCCAAGGATGCTGACGGCAACAAGGCACAAGGCGACAATAGCAACGAAACTGAAGGCGGCGATGAGTCCAAAGGTCACCCAGAGATGATAGTCCATTCTCCTCCTGAAGGTGTCAAGCAACCTGTGGGAACCACTACGCCAGGGGGACCCACTCCAGCAGGTGACAGAACCACTACGCCGGAGGAACCCACTCCAGCCGATGAGGGAACCACTCCAGCCGATGGGGGAACCACTACGCCGGAGGAACCCGCTCCAGCCGATGGGGGAACCACTACGCCGGAGGAACCCGCTCCAGCCGATGGGGGAACCACTACGCCGGAGGAACCCACTCCAGCCGATGAGGGAACCGCTCCAGCCGATGAGGAACCCGCTCCAGCCGATGGGGGGACCACTACGCCGGAGGAACCTCCCTTCATGGGACCACCAATCCCATTTAGTAATGCCGTATTAGAATCAGCTAAGTATCTATCTATCGGTAATGGAACTGAATTATACTCAGATAGCCTGCCTCCTTACGTTGACAGCATTACGAAGCTCAGGGGCGTATCGTACTATTCGGGTGCGGTGCAGGAATCAGATTCAAGTAATCACGATTACTACTTCCTGACCATCAATCCTTACCTCGATAAAGATCTTAGCGGACAGTGGGACAAAGATAAGGAACACAGCGGTTTCTACCGCTGCAGAAGCCTTAACATGCTGGGAGGAATATTATCAACCCAACCTCACATTAGCGATACATACTTCAAAAAAGCAATAGCTGCTTTGAAAGATGCAGGTGAAGATTCCCACAAATACCGATTTTCATGGAAATGTAATATCTTTGTGGGAGACGTATTGCTTCTTGCCTTTCACAGGTATTCAGCACAAGTCAATGCTAACTTATCCTTTAAGGATTTAGTTCAACGATTCATCAAAGCCAGGCTCATGCGCAATGCCTCTAAGACAAGTTGTGTCCCTAGATACAAGAACGCAAGTCAATGGCCTTCTGAACTTAAGCATTACGTTCCAGAAATCATCTCCAAACCCGAGCAGATCCATGACATATCATCTGGTTCGATCATCATGTTCTTCACCAGCGATGGCAAAGCAGAGCATCTTGAAATTGTAACAGAGGTAAAACCTGGATCCAATAATGAATTCACGATTCTGAGTCTTGGGTCACACTGGAATGGCGCTTATCTGAAAGGATACACAATAGTTGCTCGTAACGGCAATTTGTACGAGAGCCACGATCAGAGTGCAAGACGAGTTGAGTTTTACAATCTTGATGATGATACTTACAAGAAAATTATTAACAAATAATACATTTCTATTATGTCAGAACTACATGATATATTGACAAGCATCCTTGACAAGGAGATGTCGCCAGACATGATGAAGGTGAAATTGAAAATCCTGAACCGAATTGCCGATGAAGCTGACGTGAAACCATCACGCATCAATGCTCCAATGAATATCACCGAGGTGGGTGGCTATATCAACTTGCTGAGGAAACTCAACAAGGAAGCGCAGGGGCAAGCGGACACTGCCTACACGCGCATGCTTGAACAGACATTGATATCTATACTAGGTCTTCCCGTGCAGCCGCCGGCTGGATAAGCCCCAGTTTAGGCTTGAAGCTTGTGAGTGAGAAATCGAGTTTGCAACAGTCGTGGAGAGAAAGACGACAAATCCAGATCTGAGAAACGATTGAACAAGTAAATGAAATTTTCTAGCGAGTGAGTGGATACCTCCCCCGGAGTCTTTCACGGTCTACAATGGGAACAACCCAAACGGTATGCTATCTAGGAATCCGGCTTTGTATTCTGACAAAAGGTATGGAGTTGGAAAATGAATATCCTGGACACAAACGGGCATGAAACGTCACAATGTTGACAAGGACAAGTGAAGATGAGTAATGACAACTAGGTTGAATACATCTAGAGATAATGTTATGATAACTGGACAGTAAAGATCGAATTGCTACTACGTTTTGTTTATGAGAGAAATACTTAAGGAGATTATGACAATGTCGAATTTTGTTTTCTGCTTTAGCGTTAATTAATCAGATTCCAATGACTGAATTAACAACGTGACACACATTAGATTGCCCATGGCGGGATCCAAGGATTAGAGGCCATCGATGCCTTGTCTTGCAGCGAAAGTATGTGAGTAACGGACAGCATGTCCAACGTTCCGATTGCACATGACCACCTCCTGCAGGAAGCACGTCTCAACGACGGCTCCAATAAAAGCTAGGAGTTGAGGGGTAACAGACTTCAAATGTGTGCGACACATTGTGGCTACATTAATTGATGGGGCTGCCTTAGCGCACGGGAGACCTTTTTAATAAAACAACGCGAGCGAGAACTGCCTTGGGTACTACTCATGGGGTTCTCGCCCGTTTTCGGGAGACACTAATGAGACATATCCAGAAATACAATTATTAAATATTACTAAAAGATGTGAAAAAGTAGCATTTTTCCATGATTAACCGAGCTATCCAAAAGAAAAATTTTGGTCGGGTCGAAAGAAAGCAGTACCTTTGCGCGCCGATTATTACCAAAGTAAGAGCCCTTTAGGGCAATGTCATGTGGGATTTGGCCGTCCCGCAGGATGTTGTTTGGGCAATTAACTAACTATTAATTAGGATTTTAAAAAGTGGATACTTTAAGTTACAAAACCATTTCGGCAAATGCCGAAACCGTTCAAAAGGAATGGGTGGTAGTGGATGCTACCGACCAGATCCTGGGTCGCTTGTGCTCCAAGGTGGCTAAGCTGCTGCGTGGCAAGTACAAGACCAATTACACCCCGCACGTTGACTGCGGTGACAATGTTATCATCATCAACGCCGATAAGGCCAAGATGACCGGCAAGAAGTGGACCGAGCACCAGTACGTGCGCTACACCGGCTATCCCGGTGGCCAGCGCTTCACGACTCCCGCCGCCCTTCAGGCCAAGAGCGAGAAGAAGAAAGACCTGCGCAAGGGTATGCACCCCCTGTATCTGCAAGTTATCAAAGGCATGCTGCCCAAGAACCGTCTTGGTGCCCAGTTGCTGAAGAACGTGCACATCTACAATGGCCCCGAGCATCCGCACGAGGCCCAGCAGCCCAAAGTTATTGACATTAACAAACTGAAATAAGAAGTATGGAACAGATTAATGCAGTAGGTCGCCGCAAAGCCGCTATCGCTCGCGTGTATGTGAATGAAGGTAATGGCGAGATCACAATCAACAAACGCCCGTTGGCAGACTACTTCCCCAACCCCATCCTGCAATACATCGTTAAGCAGCCGCTTACCACGCTGGATGCAGCCGAGAAGTATGACATCAAGGTTAACCTCGTCGGTGGCGGTTACAAGGGACAGGCCGAGGCTCTGCGCCTGGCTATCGCCCGCGCCCTGGTGAAGATCAACCCCGAGGACAAGAGTGCCCTGCGCAAGGAGGGTTTCATGACCCGCGACCCGCGTGCCGTAGAGCGCAAGAAACCCGGTCAGCCCAAGGCCCGCAAGAGATTCCAGTTCAGCAAGCGCTAATCGCCGCATGACGACAATGGTCCACGGCTTGCCGTGGCCAATGCTTGCTCTACATTATATAATAGGTCGCGCCTCACGTGCTGGGGCAAGCCTATTGAAGAGTTTAGTATCCAAATCGCATAGACTCACACTGGGAACTGCGGTGGCTACTATGCGATTGATTTAGTCGAACGTAAACAATTTTAAAAAACAAACAAAACAATGCAGACACCTAATTTTGACCAACTGCTGGAGGCTACTTGCCACTTTGGTCACCTGAAACGCAAATGGAACCCCGCTATGGCGCCCTACATCTTCATGGAGCGTAACGGTATCCACATCATCGATTTATACAAGACCAGCGCTAAGCTGGAAGAGGCAGCAAATGCACTGAAGAACATTGCCAAGAGCGGCAAGCGCATTCTCTTTGTTGCCACCAAGAAGCAGGCCAAGGACGTGACCCGCGAGCGTGCCATGAGCGTTGATATGCCCTACGTTATCGAGCGTTGGCCCGGCGGTATGCTGACCAACTTCACCACCATCCGCAAGGCTGTGAAGAAGATGGACACCATCGACAAGATGGAGACCGACGGCACGATGGCCAACATGTCCAAGCGCGAGAAGCTCCAGCTGAGCCGCCAGCGCGCAAAGCTCGAGAAGAACCTGGGTTCCATCAAGAACTTGAACCGTCTGCCCAGCGCTTTGTTCGTTGTTGACGTGCTCAAGGAGCACATCGCTGTTGCCGAGGCTAACCGTCTGGGTATCCCCGTGTTCGGTATCGTTGATACCAACAGTGATCCCAACAACGTGGACTTCGTGATCCCCGCCAACGACGATGCCAGCAAGTCGATCGACATCATCCTGGCCACCGTTTGTGAGGCTATCAAGGAAGGTCTGGAAGAGCGCAAGGTCGAGCAGATCGACAACAAGGATGCCGAGGGTGACGCCGAGGAGGTAAAAGAGGCTCCCAAGCCCCGCCGCCAGCGCGTTCGTCGTCCTGCTGCCGCTCCCGCCGAGGAGGCTCCCAAGGCCGAGGAATAATCATCGAGGAATAATTCCAAACAATAACAACTAACCAATTAGTTAATTAAAACAGAATTATGGCTGTAACCATCAATGACATCAAGAAACTGCGCGACATGACCGGCGCAGGCTTGAGCGACTGCAAGAAGGCGCTCATCGAGAGCGACAACGACATCACCAAGGCTATGGAGCTCATCCGCAAGCGCGGACAGGCCATCGCCGCTAAGCGTGAAGACCGTCAGGCAGCTCAGGGCATCGCCATCGGCAAGACCGACGGCAAGTTCGCTGCTATCATCGCCCTCAAGTGTGAGACCGACTTCGTTGCCAAGAATGAGAAGTTTGTCACTCTCGCCAAGAGCATCCTGGACCTCGCAATGGCCCAGAAGCCCGCAAACCTCGACGAGCTCAATGCCCTCCAGATGGACGGTAAGAGCGTGAGCGAGCAGATCACAGCCCTGAGCGGTATCACTGGTGAGAAGATGGAATTGGGCGCCTATGAGTGCCTGAACGCCCCCTCGACGGTTGTTTACAACCACTTCAACGGTATGCTGGCAGCTGCTGTTGCCTTCAACCAGGAGAATGTTGCCGAGGACGTAGCCAAGGCTATCGCCATGCAGGTTGCCTCGATGAATCCCATCAAGGCCACCCGCGACCAGATCTCTCAGGAGGTTATCGACGAGGAGCTGCGCATGGCTGTTGAGAAGACCCGTGCCGAGCAGGTAAGCAAGGCCGTTGAGAACGCCCTCAAGAAGGCTGGCTTCAACCCCTACTACTGCGCTACCGAGGAGCATCGCGACGAGGCCATCCGCAAGGGTTACATGACCGAGGAGCAGGTTGCTGAGGCTCTGAAGCTCATGGACGAGACCGCCAAGCAGAAGGAGGCCAACATGCCCGAGCAGATGATCCAGAACATCGCCCAGGGTCGCCTGAACAAGTTCTACCAGGAGAACGTCCTGATGGAGCAGGTTTACGAGGCTGGCGAGAACAAGGAGACTGTTGCCCAGTTCCTTGCCGCTGCCAATAAGGACCTCCAGGCCATCGACCTCAAGCGTGTCAACTTGAATGTTGACTAATCTCCCCCGCTAGTCGAGAGAGACGACAACCCGATAACAGCGCCAGCGACCCCCGTTTTGGGCCGTTGGCGCTCGGTTTTTCTTCCAGCGGCTGGAGATTCCAGATGCTATAGCCCATCTAGATGAGGCGGATTTATTTGATTTTTAGAAACTTTTATAGGAGAGATTGTGTTGCCGGTTCAAAAAATTGTTGTATCTTTGCCGCGCTTTTTTGAAGTTTCCAGTGTGATGGGAAATTAAAGGAAGCGTTTTTACGAACCAATTACTTTAATTTTGAGTAACACAACCAATTAAAAATGAAGACTTATCAATTGAACGCAGAGGCTCGTACTGACCTCGGCAAGAAGGCCGCAAAGGCGCTCCGCAAGGAGAACAAGATTCCCGTTGTCCTCAATGGTGGCAAGCTCGTCGACCTGGACAAGGACGGTAACTACAATGGCAAACTGCTCGCTGGCGAGAAGGTCGTTCCCGTTGGCCGTGATGGTAAGGGTATCATCACCACCGACCTGGTAGTGAACTTTGCCGATGTTCGCAAGCTCATCTACAGCACAGACGTCTATGTAATCGACCTGACTTATGATGGCCAGACCCGTAAGGCTGTCCTGAAGGATCTGCAATTCCATCCCGTTAGCGACGCTGTCCTGCACATGGACCTCATGGAGGTAACCGAGGACAAGCCCGTTGTTGTTGAGATTCCCGTGCATCTCGAGGGACACGCTGTCGGTGTTAAGGCCGGTGGTAAGCTCTACCTGAGCATGAAGAAGGTGAAGGTTAAGGGCCTGTACAAGGATATTCCCGAGACCATCATGCTCAACGTCGACAAGCTGGAGATCGGCAAGGCCATCAAGGTACGCGACTGCCAATTCGACAACATCGAGCTGGTTAGCGCCAAGGAACTTGTTATCGCTGGTGTTCGCGCCACCCGCAACTCGGCTGCCGCTGCTGCAACTGAGGATGGCGAGGCTGCTGAGGGCGAAGCTGCTGCCGAGTGATGTAACATACCTTTGCAGCGCCCATAACGCTGCATGAGACAGTTAACTACAACCCTATGAAGTATCTCATTGTCGGCTTGGGTAACATTGGTGCTGAGTACCAGGGTACCCGCCACAACATAGGATTCACAGTATTGGATGCCCTTGCTGAGGCATCCAATATTGTTTTCACGACCCAGCGCTACGGGGCCGTGGCCGAGATGCGTCTCAAGAACCAGCAGCTTGTGCTGTTGAAACCCTCCACCTACATGAACCTGAGTGGTGAGGCCGTGCGCTACTGGATGATAAAGGAGAAAATCGACCTGGATCACCTGCTGGTTATCGTCGATGACATCGCATTGCCATTTGGCCAGATCCGCATCCGTCCCAAGGGCGCTGATGGCGGGCACAATGGCTTGAAGAACATCACCGACATGCTCCAGAGCCAGCAATGGGCCAGGCTGCGCTTCGGTGTGGGCAACGACTTCCCGCCTGGTGCCCAAGTGGACTATGTCCTGGGCTACCCCACTCCCGAGGAACTAGCCATCCTGCCCGAGCGTGCCAAGGTTGCAGTGGATGCCATCAAGGCATTCTGCCTGTCGGGGGTAACCTTCGCGATGAACAACTATAATAACAAGTGAATCAGATAGATATCACTTGAATCCAAGATTTACAGTTTAGAGAGTTTCTATCACAAACCGAATACTGGAATGAAGGAAGTGAGAATCGACAAGTGGCTCTGGGCCACACGCGTGTTCAAGACGCGTACTATCGCCACGAACGCCTGCAAACTGGGGCGTGTGACCATCAGCGGAATGACCGTCAAGCCGTCACATGGCATCAAGGTGGGAGACCGCATCGATGTGCGCAAGCCTCCTGTGACCTACTCCTTTGAGGTCATCGGTCTGCTCAACAACCGTGTCGGAGCCAAGCTCGTGCCCCAATACCTCAAAAACGTCACAAGCCCAGACCAGCTGCGGCTGCTCGAAATGGTGAAAATCGACGGCTTTGTCAACCGCCAGCGTGGAATGGGCCGTCCCACCAAGAAAGAAGGCCGTGAGTTGCAGGATTTCACCGACGAGGCTTTCTTCGGCTTTGATGACCCGACACCGCTGGACGATGCCTTTGACTGGGACGAGGAGGAAAATCCCCTGTGGACCCAAGACGACGAGGACCGCCTTAACGAGGACATCGCACGACGCAACAAGAAGGAAGAATAAGTAAGACTGGCCTCGGCCTACTGCTTGGTCGGCATGCGACGACAGAAGTCGATGAAACGGCAATAGTTGCAGGCCTTGGAGCCCTCCTCGGCCTGCGAGAAGTTTCCCTCATAGATGGCCTTGATGGTTTCACCCATCTTGCGCATAAAGGCTTGTTCCACAGGCATATCACCGTTCATCGAAAACTCATACTGTTGTGGCTGAATGCCGCGCCCACCCTTTAACAAGACACCACTCTCCTCCATCGACGCCAGTTTATAAATGACTGGCGTCATTTTTTTAATATCTTGGTTCTCGGTCATGTAGGCATAGCAGTAGAGGAAGAGCTGCAGGATGGCCTTACGGCGGTCGCTCCTGCTGCCATTGAACAGGTAGGACAGTTCATCGTCATAGCCGAAGGCCGTCTCATCCTTGCCAGTCTTGTAATCCACGATGCGTATCGTGCCGTCTCCCAGACGGTCAACCCTATCGGGAGTGTAAGTGAAGTTGAACTTCTCGCCACCGATTTCCAATTCCTTGACCCGATGCGACTCCTCGCACTCCAGAATCTTGAAGGGGCCGTTCTTCTTGACTTCCTCCAGGTCATAGTCGAGCACAAACCCGATATAACTCTTGATTGTGTCAACGAGCATCAAGGCCTCGCCCCTGAGGGGAGAAGTGTCACAGTCCAGTTTTTCCTCTGAGACATGCAGGTAATGCTTCTTGATATTGCGCTTCACCAAGCTGTCGAGTTGGCGATTCTTGAAGTTCACGATATGATTCTCATCGATACTCAGTCCCCCTCCGTTAACGCTCCCTGGCTCACCGTTGTAGTAACATTCCCGCAACGTGTCATGGATTATGTCACCGAACGTGCCATAATCCATAAAGTCACTCGCCTCGTTATCATCATTAAGCCGCTGGACGTAATGCAGATAGAAAGACAACGGACAATTGATATACTTGTTGATGGCACTAGCCGATAGGTACTTTCCTGCGGCGGTATCAGGGTCTCGAGTATAGAGTTCCCTCAGGCCTAGACCTGCATTAGGAATTTCAATGGCGATCGATGCCGACGTGTGGACATCGGGAACCATCTCGACATGGTGCAGCTTGTGACCATACACCTTCTCCAACTGGGTGATAAAACGCGAGGGCTCGCTGGAGCCCATCTTCTGGGCGCTCGAGTCATAGATGAGTGTTACCTGTTCTGCCCTATTGAACAGACGATAGAAGTTGAACGAGACAATCGCCTCCTGCTGCTCTATGGTAGACATGCCATAAGCACTGCGGATATAGTTGGGGATAAACGAGTTAATTCCCCTGCGACGAGGGAATATGCGCTCATTCATCGACAAAATGACAATATGCTTGAAGTCAAGGCTGCGGGTCTCGAGCAGGCCCATGATCTGCAGCCCCTGGAGCGGCCTGCCTGTGAAAGGAACAATAGCCGATGCCGCCAAGCGATCTATCAAGTAGAACATCGATGAGAGCTGCATCGACAGTCCACACTCGGCCAACGACCGCTTGAGTTGATTGAGCACATCGATATACATGGTGAGAAACGCCTGTTGCAAGGACAACGTCACTCCGCCATCATTATCCTGGTGCATCTCATCGTCGGCAGATCCACTAACAGCAACAACTTCGTGAGACAGCATTTTACTCATCAGCAAATCACAGAACGACAGCAGGTTATCAAGATATCCGGCCCAGTGATCAGTGTCATCTTCCATTTCCTCGCTATCCATAGCCGGCTGGAACAGCATCTTGAAGTCAAGAGTTTCAAACTCCAGGGCAGGAACCCTGAAGCGATTGGTCCGTGACAATTCCATCGACAGGCCAAGGGCCTGGGAAGTGAAATAAGTCTTGATGAGAGGATGAGACAGAATGTCGTATACATCCTCCCGATAATAGGTCCACTCGCCTTTCTCCTTGCTTGCCTGCTGGTGCAGACGCGCCACAATGTGCATGAGAGAAACGATGCCCGAATTACGCAGGGCATAGCCCAGTGTCACATTCAATGATTTTTCGGAAGGAGCCGAGTGCAGTAGCGGCACGAGCAGGTTCTCGTCAGGCAGGACAATAGCCGTGTCGATGCCACTCGAGGCACCTGCCATACGCTCCACCTCGGTAAAAGCCTGCTTGGCTTGGCCCACAGTCGATGAGACCGAAACGACGCGCGTCGCGGGGAAATGATCTTCCAGCGGCTCTATCTCATGAGCGCCGAAGCGCTTGCAATAGCCATCAATAAGCAGGGCACCTGGATCATGCGGAGCCTTCTCGAGCATGCTTGGCACGCCGGCATAATCCCACCAGAAATCGGCCATCTGCTCGTCCTTGAAATAATCAAACAGCTTCACCTCTGCCGCCGACAGAACGCCGAAACCGACAAAAACCAAGCGACAGTACCTGAACTGTCGAGGTGGCTGTTCGGCGACTTGACGCAACTGCATGCCTGGAGAGACCAACCCCTTGGCTTGCAGCACCTCATGATAGCTGTGATAGATGGTGGACAATGCGTTCCACAGACTCACGAATTCTTGCCACACAGGGCCGTCGACGGCAGCATTACCCTCCTCCTTCTTTTTCTCGCGGTCCTGCCACAGGGCAGCCTCGTCGGTGCCGTCAAAGAAAGCCATAAACAGGCTGTCGCCAAAGATGCGCCTCACCTTATCCTGCACCTCTTGAGAGAGGTAATTGCTGCTCAAGCTGTGCTGGTCACTCAGGTTCTGATAAATCTCGTCGGCATCGGCAAGAGACTTGTCGATGTCGTTGAAATCACCGATGATGAGCTGCGCCCAGTAAATGAACTTATCAAACTCCTGGGCATTGCTCCCCATTGCCTGGCAATAGGCTTGGTAGAGAGCGAATATCATCTCAATATCAGATGCCGCTATAGAGCCAGAAAGTTCGCCAACAAACTCATTGATAGATGTCACACAGGGCATCAGATGAGGTCGGCGCATGCCGTACTGCAAATCGGCAGCGATGAGCTGTTCTTTCAAGTACTGGACAAAGAACTGTCCACTGCGGCGGTTGGGAAAGACAAAGCAATAGTCCTCAAGGGCTTGAACCCTGAGATAATGATTAGCGACTTGCTGCAGAAAGGGGGTTGGCATTTTCTATTTCTGGTTTTGGTTATTTCCTGATGAGAATAGACAGGCGGATAGTCAGGTCAAAGAGCACCAGCTTGCCGTTGGCATTACCCGCGATGTCGGCACTGGCACGTTGCAGCTCAGCGACGATGCCCTCGACGTTGCGCTCGTTGATAAACGGCGAGAAACGTGTCGAGAAGGCTTCTTCCTCACGGGTAAGGTAATTCAAGACAGGATTATGCAGGTTGTAAATGAAATTCTCGCGCACTTGACGCACAGCGTAATCCAGGAAACGGCGCTCCTTTTCACGCTTCATGTCGGCAACGGCCTCGCTCCAGGCCTTAAGTTTTGCCAGGTCGTGCTGGTAGGACAGACGCATGAGCTCGATGAAGCGCTCACGGAACTCATGGAACTCGCTGCCCGTCTGGACCATACGTTCAGCCATAATGACATTGCCATCGGCAGGCGCGGCCAGGGCCAGCGCGTCCTGTTGATCCATGCCATAACGGTCAACCAGGTACTGAGCCACAAGGGGTGTCGATGGTTTGCGTAACTCGATGCGCTGGCAACGCGACAGGATAGTGCCAAGAATGCCCTTCTCGTTATCACTCACGAGGATGAACTTGCAGTCATCATAGGGTTCCTCAATCAGCTTCAACAGCTTGTTGGCAGCCTCCTCCTTGAGTTTTTCGGGCAGCCACAGGATGAGGACTTTATACTTGGCCGTATAGGCGCTCAAGGTCATCTTGCGGATGATGTTTTCGGCCTCACGGACAAAGATTTGCGGCTGTGCGTTGTCATTCTTCAACAGTCCCAGCCATGCCTGATAATCCTCGACAGGATACTTGGTGACAAACTCCCGCCACTCGTCCATAAAATCATTGGCATCGCAGGAGCTGCTGTCCCCTTTACTATTGGTGAACGGGAAACTGAAGTGTGTGTCCACTTGGTTGAATGACTGATGCTGGCGGCACATCGGGCAGACCCCGCACGAGTCACCGTCAACGTGGTTCTTGCAGTGCAGATACTGGGCGGCCGCCATGGCCAGGCCCAATTTGGGCACACCAGGCTCGCCATGCAACAGCAGGGCGTGAGGCAAGCGGTCGGCATCGATCAATCGCCTAATCTGCACTATAGCCTGTTCATTACCTAAAACTTCGCTGAATTTCATGAGTGATTTCCATTATTTGTTGGTGTAAAGATACTGCTTTTTCTTCAATCCACCTAACTTATCCTGCATTTTATGATAAAAAACACAGCATCCCGTCTTGCAGGAACACAGGAAATAAGTAACTTTGCCGTGAGATGGCCGACAAGATGACACCGGAGCAGCGGCATCGCTGCATGAGCCGCATCCGTGGACGTGACACCAAGCCCGAATTGGTGGTACGCCGCTGGTTGTGGCATCAGGGATTCCGTTACAGGCTGTATGTCAAGACGTTGCCAGGGCGGCCAGACATCGTGATGAGGAAGTGGCGGACGGCAATCTTTGTCAACGGATGCTTCTGGCACGGACATGACTGCAACAAGCGCCGCCCCAAAACCAACGCGCAGTTCTGGGAAGACAAAATCACCCGTAACCGCCAGCGTGATGCCCACAACCTCGACCTGCTGCAAGCGGCTGGGTGGGACGTGATCGTCATCTGGGAATGCCAATTGTCGTCCAAACGCCGCGAACAGACCCTTCATGAACTAGATCTGGCCTTGAGCCGCATCGTGCTGAAGCACAACACACCGCGCCCAAGGACCTATATCATGGCCGACAACGACACGCCCATGGCTGCCGAGGCCGGCACTCCATTAGCCACAAGATATACTGAATGAACACGAGAAAAACATCATACATGCAATCACTGGGCTCGCTGCAGGCACTTGCCATCTTGATGGTCGTGCTGGGCCATTACTGGGAGCATGACCCTGTGTTCATGAACAGCGTGGGGGTGAGTTTCTGCTTTGTCTACAGTGGCTATTTCACAGCACTGCGGCACGAGTTCGGCTCCGGGTATGGTCTGCGGCAACATGTCGCCTTCCTAGGTAAAAAGCTGGCTCGACTCTACCCTTTACACCTGCTGGCGATTGTCCTGGGCATCGCAGGAGCGTTCCTGTCGTGGGGACATGGTGGAGTGAGCCCTCTAGCGATGTTGGGGCACCTGACCTTGACCAGTTCCTGGATCCCCGACCCCAGCTGTTACTTCGGCGCTAATCCGGTCGCTTGGTTTGTGTGCGACTTGTTCTTCCTGCAGCTGGTATCGCCTCTAGTGATACGCTGGCTGCGGCAGATGCGCATCGGACATCAGCTGATACTTATCGCTTTACTCCTTGTACTTGAGTTTATCGCGGGTTATGCACCCGACATCGGTACCCGCTCGCGCATCTTCGGCCGTTATACCCATTACGTGCTATACCAATTTCCACCGATGCGCCTGCTGGACTTTGCCACCGGCATTGTCATCTACAATGCCAGCCAGAGTGTGCGATGGACGCGGTTTCGCCAGGCTCTGACGGCTCATCGCAGCACCCTCATCGAGGCCACTGCGGCAGCGTTGTTCGTGTGGTTGTACTGGGCCGGGAAATGGTGGCTGCAACCACATTGCTATAGGGCATTTTGCACCTCGGCGGCAGCCATCATAGTGCTGCTTTGCGCCTTTGTGCTGACCTGCGGCAAATCCGGGCTATTGTCCCGCCTGCTGGAGGTCAAGCCGCTGGTGACACTATCGACAATAGGTGCCGAGGTATATCTGCTCCAGTTCGGCATCCAGTACTGCATGATGCCCGTGTACCGCCACTTCAATCTAGAGGCGTTCCCGATTGCCTATCTTGCCATTCGCGTGTCCGTGCTACTGGCCGCCGCCTGGCTGACACACCATTACTTCACCGCTCCCATCTACAGCCGGCTAATGTCATCACGGCTGAAATAAACCGCCTGAAGGGCAAAAGCGGCAGAAAAACGGCAAAAGCGACAAAGTGAAAGCAAGAGCGCTATAAAAAGCCGCTTTTTTCACTTTTCAAAGATTAAAACTAAGGTTTTCAAATACCCTAAAAACTAGGTATTTTCATCCCCTAAAAGAGTGTCAAAAAATCATCCCGAAAATATTTTGTCAGTAATAAAATAATACCTAATTTTGAGCGCTTTTTAAGCGACTTCTAATTGACTACATTAACGAACTTTTATTAATATTTAAATCACGTTTATTTAACTTAAACATGGAGATCAAAACGGCAATGGCCGGAACACTCGAATCCGGCGACATTTTCATCCAGATTGCGCCCAACGACAACGCTGGACTGCACATTGATCTTGACAGCACGGTAGCCTACCAGTTTGGCGACCAAATCAAGAAAGTTATCACCGAGACCCTGCAGGGCCTGGGCATCGACCAAGCCGAGGTGAAAGCCACGGACAAGGGAGCCCTGGACTGCACCATCCGCGCCCGCGTGACGGCAGCCGCCGTACGCGCCACCGGCAAGGACGTGTGGGCCGACTAATTAACCCATTAAAACCATCTAAAAAACGAGAAAATTGTTATGCAACGACTCAGAAGAACAATGATGTTTGTCCCCGGTAATAATCCGGGTATGATGGCCGACGCTCACATCTACGGTCCCGATTCAATCATGCTCGACCTTGAGGACTCTGTCTCTATGGCCGAGAAGGACGCCGCGCGTCTGCTGGTTCACAATGCACTCAAGACCATCGACTACGGTAACACCGAGATGGTTGTACGTATCAACCCGCTGAACACTCCTTACGGCAAGAAGGATGTTGAGGCTGTGGTAAAGGCTGGCGTTCACGTCATCCGCATGCCCAAGACCGAGACCGCCGAGGAGGTTAAGGAACTGGAAGAGGAGATCGTCAAGGTGGAGACTGAACTGGGCTGCGTGGGCCGCACCCAGATCATGGCTGCCATCGAGAGCACCCTGGGCGCACTCAATGCTTATGCCATCGCCACCGCCAGCAAGCGCATGATGGGTATCGCCCTGGGCGCTGAGGACTATTGCGCAAACCTGAAGGCGCAGCGCACTTCGGGCGACTCACCCTACTTCGGCATGGAGCTGCAAATGGCTCGTCAGTGCATCGTGACGGCTGCCCGCGCTGCCGGCATCGACGCCCTGGACACCGTGTTCAGCAACCTCAACGACATGGACACCTTCCGTCGCGAGGTTGAGATGATTAAGGCAATGGGCTTCGACGGCAAGTCGATCATCAATCCTCGTCAAATCGAGGTTGTCAATGAGATCTTCGCCCCGAAGGAGAAGGAAATCGAGAAGGCCAAAACCATCATCGCCGCCATCAAGGAAGCCGAGAAACGCGGCAGTGGCGTTATTGCCGTTAACGGCAAGATGGTTGACCGCCCCGTGGTTATCAGAGCACAACGTACCATCGACCTGGCCATCGCGTCGGGCATCTTGACAAAGGAGGACTTAGCATGAACAGTATCAAAGATAGAGCAGCCCTGATCGCTGAGGCTGCAAAGCAGATGAACAAGGCCGTCTATAACGACGCCCACATGAAGAAGAACATCACGCCTCGTCACGAGTTGCAGCGCACTAACGGCAAACTGGTGACCCTCGAGGAAGCCATCAAGAAGAGCGGCCTCAAGGACGGCATGACCATCTCGTTCCACCACCACTTCCGCAGCGGTGACAAGGTGATCAACATGGTTGTCGCCAAGCTCGCCGAGATGGGTTTCAAGAACCTGACGTTAGCATCGTCGAGCCTCATCGACGTGCATGAGCCCCTGATCGAGCACATCAAGAACGGCGTTATCACCCAGTTGCACACCAGTGGTCTGCGCGGTGCCCTCGCTACCGAGGTATCGCATGGCCTGATGGAGAAGCCCGTCATCTTCCGTTCTCACGGTTCGCGCGGCTATGCCATCATGAGCGGTGAGCTGCACATCGACGTTGCCTTCCTGGGCGCATCGTCGTCCGACTCTCTGGGCAACGCTGCCGGTTACTCGACCAGCCCGAACGCCAAGAGCATCTGCGGTTCATTAGGCTATGCCCTGCCCGATGCCAAGTATGCCGACAAGACTATCATCCTGACGGATGACCTGGTAGACTATCCCAACCAGCACAGTGCCATCAGCGAGGCCGACGTGGACTATGTAGTTGTCGTTGACTCTGTAGGTGACTCGAGCAAGATTTCCTCGGGTGCCATCCGCGACACCAAGAACCCGCGTGACATCCTCCTTGCCAAGCAGGCTGCTAAGGTTGTCATGAACAGTGGTTACTTTGAGGATGGTTTCTCCATGCAGACAGGTTCAGGTGGTGCTGCACTTGCAGTGACCAAGTACCTGCGCCAGGGCATGATCGACAAGGGCATCAAGGCCAGTTACGCCCTGGGTGGCATCACCAGCCACATGGTGAAGCTGCATCAGGAGGGCCTGATCGACCGCATCATCGACGTTCAGTCATTTGACAAGGTCGCTGCCGAGTCGCTGATGAACGACCCGAAGCACAAGAGCGTGTCGGCCAACGAGTATGCCGCCCTGATGGAGCCGGGTGCCGCAACCCACTTCCTGGATGTCGTTATCCTGTCGGCTCTCGAGGTTGACGTGAACTTCAACGTGAACGTGCTCGTGGGTAGCGACGGTATCATCCGTGGCGCTATCGGCGGTCACCCCGACACCGCTATGGACAGCGCCCTGTCGGTAATCGTTTGCCCGCTGCTGCGCGGCCGCATCCCCTGCGTCGTTGACGAGGTAACCACCCTGATTACTCCGGGCAGCAATGTTGACGTTGTCGTTACCGAGTACGGTATCGCCGTTAACCCCAACCGTCCCGAGGTGAAAGAGCGTCTTGAGGCCGCAGGCCTGAAGATCGTGGACATCCACGACCTGGCTGCCAAGGCCCGCAAGATCATCGGCGATCCCGCTCCTCTGCCCTTCGGCGACAAGGTTGTCGGTGTCGTTCTGAACCGCGACGGCTCGGTACAGGATGTGATTAAGAACATCGTAGGCTAATCCCGCATTTAGCCTGAATTATATTACACTAGCGATGGAGATTACGCTTGATGCCTTACTGCAAAGCCGTGACAACCGCCACGCCTTGCAACAGCAGATGATGCAGCAACATCCCGGTAGCACCCTGGTGTGCCTGACGGTGGTGATGCCAGGTAGCGTCAAGCGTAATCTCTACTCGGTAGTGACCGCACAAGCGGCCCTCACTGCGATTCTTGACCGGCTGGGTGACCACATCACCGCAGCCAAGGCAAGAGACCTGGCTACCGGCTATGAGGCCTACCTCATCACCGACTTGCCAGCGCAGCAAGCCAAACGTGTGACTTGTGAAATTGAAGACAGCCACCCGTTAGGGCGGCTGTTCGACATTGATGTAATGGGTGCCGACGGCGCTCCCATCAGCCGTCAAACGGTGGGTGGAGAGCCCCGGCGTTGCCTGTTGTGTGACCATGAGGCCCGCTGGTGCATGCGCAACCACAGCCACACTCAGGAAGAGCTCATGGCCCACATCGAGAAACTGATTAACGACTATGTACGATAACTTTGAAATCTGCGACATGCCGCTGTCACTCAAGTCCAACAGGACAAGGGTGGAGCGATTCCTTGCCGAGAGCGGGCTGCGCCTGGAAGACGTGGACTACTATGCAGCCGTCACCGATGAGGATGGCTGCATCATCGCCGGCGGGGGTCTGCAGGGCAACGTCATCAAGTGCATAGCCGTGGGCGAGGCAGCCCGCGACACGGGCATGAGCAACAAGCTGATTTCCCATCTCATCGGCATGGCCACCCAATATGGCCACCAGACCATCAAGGTCTATACCAAGCCCGAGAACCGCAATGTGTTCGAGAGCATGGGATTCAAAGTGCTGGCCGGGGCGCCCCATGCCATCCTGATGGAAAACGGTGTGAAGGGCATCAGCAACTATACCGACTACCTGCGCCTCACGCGCGGGAACCGCCCCGAGGGTGCCGCTGCCATCGTGATGAACGCCAACCCGTTCACTTTGGGTCACCGTTACCTCGTCCAGCATGCCGCCCACGAGGCAACGACGCTCTATGTCATCGCCGTGCGCGAGGATCGTTCCTCGTTCAGTTATGCCGAGCGCTTAGCCATGATCCAGGCTGGCTGTAAGGATCTGGACAACGTAGTGGTGGTTGAGGGTAGTGACTATGCCATCAGCGACTTGACATTCCCCACCTACTTCCTCAAGCAGGTGACCGATGCCACCGATACCCACATCACGCTCGACCTTGACCTGTTCGCCCGTCACATCGCTCCCGCACTGGGCGTGACCACACGCTATGTGGGCAGCGAGCCCATTGACGCGTTGACAGCCCGTTACAACGAGCTCATGCAAGAGATATTGCCACAACACGGCATCACGGTCAAGGCCATCGAACGTCTAGTACTTGACGGGCAACCCGTCAGCGCTTCCCGCATGCGCCAAGCGCTGGCTGACGGTTCATACGTTCAGGCCGCCGCACTGGTGCCGCAGACCACCGATCCTTACCTGATTGCTCATCTGGCCTGCGACTCGCTGCGCGCCGAACTCAACACCACGCCCAAACCAGGGTTGGTGGACCTCGACGACAATGGAGCTCATCAGGACATGAATCCAGAACTGATGAACCGCAGCATCGACACATTACTGCCCTACTTCACCCAGTTGGCGGTGTATGGCAATGAATGCGGGGAGACCTATGAGGTACCTGACACCCAGGTAGTGCGCCACATCGGCCTTGAGGCCGAGAAAGCCATGCTCACTGCCACAGGTGGTGTCAACACCCATCGTGGTGCCTTGTTTGCCATTGGACTATTCTCACTGGCAGCAGGATGGTGCTCAGCACGCGACGATGTCATCGGCAGCAAACAACTGCGGGAACTAGTCATGCAAGTTGCAGAGCAATTCTCTCCCACGGCGGGCACCCACGGCAACGATGCCGTGAATGCGCACCGTGTGACCGGAGCCCTCGACCTGGCCAAGGGTGGCTACCAGCAACTGTTCAACCAATGGTTGCCCGCCTACCGTTCCTATCTTGCCGATGATGCCGAGAACGCCCGTCACCGCCTGTTGTTGCTCATCATGAGCCAGCTGGACGACACCAACGTCATTCACCGCGTGGGTTATGAACAGGCCCAGCAGGTTAAGCAGGAAGCCAAGTCCATGCTCGATGACTACAGCACCGCAGGCATGCAACAGATGAACCGCGACTACATCGCACGCAACATCTCGCCAGGCGGCAGCGCCGACATGATGGCACTCACATTATTTATTCACTCGATATTGAATTAACAACCCTATATCAATTAACATTTAAATTTTATCATGGTAGAATTAATCAATCAAGGAGTTTACTTAATCAACGGTAACGAAATTCGCACTGATGCCACTGGTCTTCCCACGCCTGACGAGGCTCGTGAGAACACCATCACCTACGGCATCCTGCGCTCACATGACGTGGACGGCAGCAAGGGTAAGAAGATGCGCATCCGCTTTGACGCGATGATGTCGCACGACATCACCTACGTGGGTATTATCCAAACCGCCCGCGCCAGTGGTCTCGAGAAGTTCCCCCTGCCCTACGCTATGACCAACTGCCACAACTCGTTGTGTGCCGTCGGTGGCACCATCAACGAGGATGACCACGTGTTCGGTCTGTCGGCAGCCAAGAAGTATGGCGGTATCTACGTTCCCGCCAACCAGGCCGTTATCCACCAGTTTGCCCGCGAGGCCATGGTGAAGTGCGGTAACATGATCCTGGGTAGCGACAGCCACACCCGCTACGGTTCGCTCGGTAACATGGGCGTCGGCGAAGGCGGTGGTGAGCTCGTGAAGCAGCTGCTGCGCAACACTTGGGACATCAACGCTCCCGAGGTTGTCCTGGTATGGTTGGAGGGTGCTCCCCGCAAGGGTGTAGGTCCCCACGATGTTGCCATCTCGCTCGTTAAGGCTACCTTCGAGAGCGGCTTTGTTAAGAACAAGGTGCTCGAGTTCGCTGGCCCTGGCGTGAAGAACCTGCCCATCGACTTCCGTAACGGTATCGACATCATGACCACCGAGACCACCTGCTTGAGCTCGATCTGGGTTACCGATGACGAGGTTAAGCACCACTACGAGATCCACCAGCGTCCCGAGGACTTCCGTGTTCTCGAGCCCGGTGAGGTGGCTTACTATGACAGCATGATCAAGATCGACCTGAGCACTCAGGAGTGTATGATCGCCCTGCCCTACCACCCCAGCAACGCTTTCACCATCCACGAGCTGCAGGCTAATCCCACCGAGATCCTGCGCAAGGTCGAGGAAGACACCAAGAAGCGCTTTGGCGACAAGGTACAATGCGACCTCGTTGACAAGGTGATGAAGGACGGCAAGGTTCAGGCCGACCAGGGTATCATCGCCGGTTGCTCGGGCGGTACCTATGACAACCTGAGCGCTGCTGCCAGCATCATGCGCGGCAAGAGCATCGGTAACGACTACTTCACCATGAGCGCTTATCCCCAGTCGGTTCCCGTCTATATGGCAGCCGTTCGTCAGCGCATCGTTGAGGAGTTGCTCGAGACTGGTACGATCATCAAGCCCGCCTTCTGCGGTCCTTGCTTCGGTGCCGGCGACGTTCCCAGCAACAATGGTCTGTCGATCCGCCACACCACCCGCAACTTCCCCAACCGCGAGGGTTCCAAGCCCGGTCAGGGTCAGATCTCGCTGGTTGCCCTGATGGATGCCCGCTCTATCGCTGCCACCGCAGCTAACGGAGGCGTCATCACCGCTGCCACCGACGTTGACTACACCGACGACCACAAGCCCTACGAGTACGATGCCAAGATCTATGAGCGCCGCGTTTATTACGGATACGACAAGGCTGAGGCCGACGTTGAGCTGCGCTACGGTCCCAACATCAAGGATTGGCCCAAGATGTATGCTATGGAGGACAACATGCTGCTCGAGCTCGCAGCCGTTATCCATGACAGCGTGACCACTACCGACGAGTTGATCCCCAGCGGTGAGACCTCTAGCTACCGCTCGAACCCCCTGAAGCTCTCTGAGTTCGCCCTGTCACGCCGCGTGCCTGAGTACGTTGGCCTGAGCAAGCGCATCCAGGAGCAGGATCACGAGCGCCGCGACGGCAAGTGCCCGCAGCACGTGCTTGACGCTCTCGCTAAGGTGGGTGCCAGCGCCGACAACACCTCGTTCGGCTCATGCGTATTTGCCCACAAGCCCGGTGATGGTTCAGCTCGCGAGCAGGCCGCTTCTTGCCAGAAGGTGCTCGGTGGCGATGCCAACATCTGCTACGAGTACGCTACCAAGCGCTATCGCAGCAACTGCATCAACTGGGGTATCGTGCCCTTCACCATCGCTCCCGATGTTGAATTCAACTACAACCCCGGTGTCATGGTATTTGTTCCCGGTATCCGTGAGGCCATCATCAGTGGCAAGGAGGAGATCGATGCCAAGGTTATCGCTGCCGACGGCGTTCATGACCTGCACCTCTTCTTCCAGAACCTCACCCAGGACGAGCGCACCATCCTCGCCGAGGGCTGCCTGATGAACTTCTACGCTTCGCAGAAGAAGTAATATCTTTTAAACCTGACCTTGGGCATTTTGCCCAAGGCAGGTTGATGAGTGATTAGGGATGAGTGATTAGAGAAATAAAACTGTCCCTAAACACCACAATAAACAACAATAATTCAATTTTAACAATAACAACTGATCACATTAAATTTCAATCATGATCGAGAAAATTAAAATGACGACCCCCATCGTGGAGATGGACGGTGACGAGATGACCCGCATCCTGTGGAAGATGATCAAGGACGACCTGATTCTTCCGTTTGTTGACCTCAAGAGTGAGTACTATGACCTGGGTCTGGTAAAGCGCGACGAGACTGGTGACAAGATCACCGTCGAGGCTGCCGAGGCTACCAAGAAGTATGGTGTTGCAGTTAAGTGCGCCACCATCACCCCTAACCTGAAGCGTATGGACGAGTACAAGCTGCACGAGATGTGGAAGAGCCCCAACGGCACCATCCGTTCGATCCTCGACGGTACCGTTTTCCGTGCTCCCATCACCATCCCCAGCATCCACCCCGTTGTAAAGAACTGGGAGAAGCCCATCACCATCGCTCGTCATGCCTACGGTGACGTTTACAAGAGTGTTGAGCTGCGTGCCGACGAGCCCGGCACCGCCAAGCTGGTCTTTGACGGCGTTAGCGGCAAGCACGAGGAGATCGTGATCCACGAGTTCAAGGGCGAGGGCGTCCTCCAGGGCATGCACAACCTGGACAAGTCCATCCGTTCGTTTGCTCACAGCTGCTTCAAGTATGCTATCGACACCAAGCAGGATCTGTGGTTCTCGACCAAGGACACCATCAGCAAGAAGTATGATGCTCAGTTCCGCATCATCTTTGAGGAAGTTTACGAGCAGAACTACAAGGCTGAGTTCGAGAAGCTGGGTCTGGAGTATTTCTACACCCTGATCGACGACGCTGTTGCTCGCGTGATCCGCAGCAAGGGCGGTTACATCTGGGCTTGCAAGAACTACGATGGTGACGTGATGAGCGACATGGTCAGCACCGCCTTCGGTTCACTGGCTATGATGACCAGCGTGCTCGTTAGCCCCGACGGCAACTACGAGTATGAGGCTGCCCACGGCACCGTAACCCGCCACTACTACAAATACCTCAATGGCGAGGAGACTTCCACCAACCCCATGGCTACCATCTTTGCATGGAGCGGTGCCCTGCGCAAGCGCGGTGAGAAGGACGGTCTCAAGGACCTCATGAACTTCGGTGACCAGCTCGAGGCTGCTTGCTTCGACACGCTGAACGCCGGTATCGTGACCAAGGACCTCGTCAACCTCATGGAAGGTGTTGAGGCCAAGGCCGTCAACAGCGCCGTCTTCATCAAGGCCATCCGCGCCAACCTCGAGAAGCGCCTCGGCTAATCTACCCGACAGGACGCTTCCCTGACAACCTACAGAGGGCTGCGGCAACTGATTGTCGCAGCCCTCGCTGTTTTATTGAGTTGTCACTGTATTACGGGCTGGCAGCCCGTAATACTTCAACGGCCTGGTCACTTGACAACCTGCCAGTCATTGCGGCAGATGCTCTGGGCGAGGCTATTCAGGGTGTTGCATTGTTCCCTGGTAATCTTGCGGTAATCGTCGTGATGGGGCCATGGGGCAACAAGCAGCAGGCGACCCTCGGAGCAAGCATCAAATTGACGGCCACTGGGCTTCTGGTAGGGGGAAAAACCGTTCTCTAAAAGCAGAATGATGGGATAACCTGCCTCAAAGGCGCACCCCATTACCTCCTTCTCTCCGGTACTGATGCAGGGCGAAACAAGCACTGCCCCATGACTGGCCAAGGAGAGGTATCGCTTGCATTCGTCATCAATTTCCTGGCTTGTAAGCCGCCGTGAGCACTTGACGGCCACCTTATCAGGAAAATCGAGCAAGAAACGGTTCCCCATGATTGTGACGGGAGATGAGCCGATGACGACATTGTTCTGCTGATGGAACAGGTCGGCATGGTTTCGTCTGATCCATAGCCGCCGAGGGTTGTCCATCAGGTAATTCATCCAGCGCTTCAATTGTCCTTGACCTTTCAAGATGCGATCATTATACCCTTCTTCCCAAAGAGCCACACCATCGACACCCATTTGCTTGAGGGCATCACGACAACCTTTCTTGAAACCCTGTATCAAACGTCCCAGATGTTGCGGCATGGGCTCTTTTACATAGATGATGCCATGCACATGATCGGGCATCAGCTGGAAGCCCAGTAACCGCACTTGAGGGTGATATTGAGGTATTTCTTGCCAAGCACGTTTAACTGCCCTTCCAACCTCGGATGCACAAACCCAAGGTAAAGCATGACGGTCATCGGGTCCATTCAACGTGCCCAGGACGGGGCGGCGGCCCTCAATGCACAGGGTCACCATGTAGATGGCGACGCCATTGTAGTCATGTCCGATCTTGCGACGCTTCATCGACGGCTTGACGACAAGTTCAGGATGGGACGCGATCCACTGCTTACGGCGCTCATTGCTATTGTCCATAGGGGCAAAGGTAACAACATTTTACCATCAATGCAATTTCTCCAACTCATTTTCCCCGGTGCTGGACAAATCGTCCCAGTGTTACGGGCTGGCAGCCCGTAATAAATTTACAGCACGGGAATCTTAAAAAATACTTTCTCACTATTGTTTTTGTGTTCAATTTTCTTTACATTTGCAGGCGATTA
>JAFTEU010000164.1 GCA_017453505.1 Muribaculaceae bacterium | reverse complement strand
AGTGGCGGGAATATCTGAAACAAGGGCCGGCACTCCTTTAAGGAGTAAAGTGCGGAACCGCCGTATGCCGAACGGCACGTACGGTGGTGTGGGAGGAAAGGGAGCGAAAGAAAACCTCTCGCTCCCCGACCTACCCGATTTTGATATTCACTTCTCACTCCTCACTCCTCACTCCTCACTCATGGCTCCTCACTCAAGTATCGGTAAACAGCAGTGAACTGACGGCGGAATCGGTCTTGGAACTTGTCCAGTTTGCGGTCGAAGGTGAAGCCCTGGGTCTGGGACGACAATTTGGTGACTCGATTGCGTGTGATGCGCTGGATGTCATAGGCGCTCATTGTGTATCGGCATGTCACATAGTAGTTGTTGTAGGTGAGGAAATGGCGCTTGACGATATCGGCGCGCGTAACCTTTTGGGCAGTCTTGAGCACGATGCGGTCGCCACCGCGCAATACCAGAGTCAGGCTGTCGCCTTGAGCCACATCCAGCAGCCCCTCGTCATAGGTCACCTCGAGTGAAAATGTCACCAGTCCTGCTGCATCGGATGTCGCTGCCACGGCAAATCGTGCGGCATGGAAATAGTCATCATACATCACCTCCTGCTGGGAGCACACGTAACGAGTGCCGTCTTCGCGATAGTAGTCGACGCTCACCTGCGCGGCAATAGGCATTGCTGTGGCGGCAAGTGCGGCAATCCAGATCATCATGGTGCGTCTTCCCAGCATTTTCACAGTGTCGTGTGGTGGTGTATAGTGTCTCAAGTGGGCAACCACTAGTTGCCCATGATCTTGTCTAGAATGAAGTTGATGTCACTGATGTTGATCTCACCATCGCCGTTTACATCGGTGATGGCGGTGGCGTTGGGCGAGAAGATGCCCTTGAAGATGACATCGGCCACTTCATTGGCATCAGCGATATTGATCTCGCCGTCATGGTTCACGTCACCATGCTTCCAGTTGATGAACACGCGCATGCGGTTGCTCCAGGGCGACAAGGTGCCATCGGTATAGAGTGTCTGAATTCGCATGCCGTAGTAGCCCGGTTGCATGTTGGTCAAGGTGTAGGAGTTGCCCGTGATTCCGTTGATATAGTTGGCTCGGCTCAAGTCAACAGGTGAGAAATCATCGCCGGCAAGGACTTCAACCTGGCTCAGTACCACACGTTTGCCCGTCAAGCTGCTCAGTTTCACGCTAGCGCTATTAACGGCAGGGCAGGGGAGCATCACGGTGTACTCGGCAGCTTCGCCAGTCAGTGTGATGGTCGTGTCGTTGTCGCCGCAATTGATCTTGAACGGTGTGGTCGTGTCTGATGATGACCCCTTGGCGACGACCTTGACGGTGACCAGCCCGTTGTTGCCATACATGTCCAGCCCGGGTGTCTGAATCCAGCCCTTGCTCTTCGCGGTGCCCAGTACCAGGTCGTTGTTGCTGCGGTAGAGCTTGCTGCCAGTCCAGCCGGGCACGGTAGTGATTTCATCGAGCTTGGATGAGCAGTCGCTGGTGCTGATGCCTGAATATTCAGTCTTGTCAAATGCCTCGTGCAGGCGCAACTCGTGGAAAGGCACTGGGGCAATTTCCAGGTTGTAGTTCACCACGTTGATGTCAGGCGTGGCATCCTTCCACTGGGCGTTGAATGAGTTCTCAGTCACGTTGTCGGCCTCCATCATGACGGGATCATAGGTCTCCAGTACACATGTACCATTCAGCGTGATGGTCTTGTCCTCGGCACCCTCGCTGGTCAGCACAACTGTGGCGGTGTGGGTGCCCACCTGGGTGGGCGAGTAAGTGACATTAATGCGCTTGCCCTGTTGCAGCTCATTAAGGCTGACGCTGTTCGCGCTGATGCTGAAGTAGCCGCTCTCGTCTTGCAGTGTCAGTGTAACCTTGTCGGTGAGCAGGGCACCCTTGACGGTAAACGTGGCCACGTCAGTACTGTCAACATAGGCCTGAGTGAATACTCTGGCTGACCATGCCTTGATGGTGGGCTCGGTAGCGGGTGGCTCGATGCCGATCACGAGCTGCTGATTCACATTGAAGACTTCGCCACCACCCTTGAAGGCGTTGAGGGCAAAGTTGGCGTCACCAGTGCCGCTCCAGCCCCAGTTGATGTGGTAAGTATCGTCGTTGGCATCATAGCCGTCGATGACAAAGGCGTGCCCCGACCAGGTCGGTGTATAGGCGCACATCAGCACTGGACGGCGGTTGAAGAGTTCGTCCTGGATGAGGGCTCCCCATTCCTCGTCGGTGTAGTTCTGTCCGCCCCACCAGTTATCCTTGGTCACAAGCTGGGCATCCTGGTCATAGCCGAAACGCCTGACCGTTTGCAAGACGTTATAGCTGCCGGTGCCGCTGCCGTCGGGGGCATAGTCCATACGCTCAGACTGGCCCACATAGCGCATCAGGTGGGCAACGGCAGTGGCCTGCTGGGACGAGTACCCTCCATAATAGCGGTCGAGCATATTGTCCCAGTCAAATGTCGTCGAGGGCAGAGCGTCGAGTTGCAGGTGGAGGCTCTCGGTCGTGTAGGCCGGGATCTCGGGTGTTGGCTCGGTCGGGAATTTCCAGTAGTAGAAGATCATGGACAAGGAGGTGGCACCGCAGCCCGTGATGCACAGGCTGTTGCCTGACATCGGGCACTCGCGGTTGTAGGGCTCTCCTTGATCCCACTTGGCGGTCAGCAGCGGGTCTACCGTGTAGTAGTCAAGGCCTGGTGCCCGATGCTGGGCCTTATCCTCGACCACCATGCCCGGATGGGCTTGAAGGTATTCAATCTGCCCCTTATAGCTCTCGAGCCACAGCCGCATGTTGCAGGGCATGTTGTTGATGTCCAGTGGCGTGTTGCCATGAGCCAGCACTTCGCGGGCACGGTCGTCGCCCGAGATGATGACATAACTGTCGTTGCTGTTGAAGATGTAATACACAGCCTTGCTGGCATCATTCGGGTTCAGTTCGGCCCGTGCCAGCACGATGTCACCGGCTGACGGTGCTGCATGTCGCCCGTTGCGGGCTGCACTTTGCAAAAAACGCATTGCGGACTGCTGGGCCGTCGCCAGATCCACACTTGCTGCTGTCACCTGCATGGCCGCAAGCAAGAGAGCAGTGAGAAACAGAATCTTCTTCATAAATGGTTATTCTTAATTTGATGATGTTCAGATGTATTTTGGGTTTTGTGCCGATGCGGGTGCAAATGTAGTCAAATCATCTGACAAAACAGATGATTTGAGCTTAAAAATCTACCAATGAAATGAATTTGGAGCCTATTGACTGAATAATGCCGACCAATCGGCCTGTCTCTAGAGAGGGAGGCAGGTTGGCATGGGCATGAAGTGCCGTCGGCGGGTTCAGCGTTGCTGGTTGAAGGGGGAGAAGATGCCGAACAGGTTGGCGTCGATTTTGTCACACACCTGCTGGAAATCCTCGGCCTTGTCACCGAACTTGACCTCGTCGCCATTGATGATGACCAGGTTACCCTTGTAGTCGGCAATCCAGTCCTCATAGCGCTTGTTCAGACCCTCCAGATAGTCCAGACGCATCGTCTGCTCGTAGTCGCGGCCACGTTTCTGGATCTGCTGAACCAGGTTGGGGATGGTAGAGCGGATGTAGATCATCAGGTCGGGCATCTTGACCAATGACATCATCAACTCAAACAGGTCCTTATAGTTATTGAAGTCGCGGTCACTCATCAGGCCCTGGCCGTGAAGGTTGGGCGCGAAGATGCATGCGTCCTCATAGATGGTGCGGTCCTGGATGATGTTGGCCTCGCTCTGCGAGATCTCGACCACTTCCTTGAAGCGCTTGTTCAGGAAGTAGATCTGCAAGTTGAATGACCAGCGCGACATGTCGGCATAGAAATCCTCCAGATAGGGATTATTGTCTACAGGCTCAAACCTGGGACTCCACCCGTAGTGCTTGGCCAGCAGCTTGGTCAAGGTCGTCTTGCCGCTGCCGATGTTTCCTGCTACTGCTATATGCATTTTTTTATAGTTTTTAGTTGTCAGTTGTCAGATTATTGACCCTAAAGTCCCTAAAGCCCCTAAAGCCCCTAAGGCCCCTAAGGCCCTTAAGGCCCCTAAAGTCCCTAAAGTCCCTAAAGTCCTTAAAGTCCCTAAGGCCCCTAGTCCAGCGGCCCGAAGATGCCGAACATCGTTGCGTCGATCTTATCGACGATGGCGGCAAAGTCCTCGGGACGGTTCTTGTAGTCCATGTCGTCAACGTCGATGACCAGTTTGCGGCCTTGATAGGTCTCCATGACAAACTTCTCATATCGCTCGTTGAGGTTCGACAGGTATTGTAACGGCATCGTCTGCTCGTAGTCGCGCCCACGCTTGTGGATGTTGTCCACCAGGTGGGGAACGCTCGAGCGCAGGTAGATCATCAGGTCGGGCAGGCGCACGATGGTCATCATCTGCTCAAACAGCTCCATGTAGGTCTCAAAGTCCCTGTCATCCATGTTGCCCATGTCATGATTGTTGGCAGTGAAGATATACACGCCCTCAAAGATGCTCCTGTCCTGGATGATGGTCTTGTCGCTGGCGTTGATGCCCAGGATGTCCTTGAAACGCTGTTTCAGGAAGAATACCTCCAGCGCGAACGACCACCGCTTGATGTCCTTGTAGTAGTCGCTCAGGTATGGGTTGTCAACCACGGGCTCCATGAACGGCTCCCAGCCATAGTGCTTGGCAAGCATCTCGGCCAAAGTCGATTTTCCGCTCCCGATGTTTCCTGCTATAACGATGTGCACGGTTCAGTTGATTGTTAGGTTGTTTTACAAACCACAAAATTAAGACTTTTTGCCACTGTGGCAACCATTACTGTCAAGAAAGTTATTAACAACTTATTTCTTTCTTGTCTTCCCCAAAAATTCGCTGTGCCTGCTGTAGGGCCTCGCCTCGGCGTGGCCTTTCCTTTTACACTGCAAAGAAGCTGATAAGTCAATTTCCCCGATTTTTTCATACCATTTGTTTTGAGGCTGTGTTACTTTTTTGTATTTTTGCGGTGTTTTCCATGTCGAGGCCCGCTCTGTGTGGAGGGTGGGGCAGCGGATATGGAAACAGACATTTCGTTTTATACGGCGTTTACTTGACGCTTTGTGTTTTGACGAATCGGAATTTAGCAGTTCAAACAAAACAGTCAAAGGCAAGGCAGCGGTTGACGTCCATTGGGTATGTATTGGCACACCCCTGCTGGGTGTATCCATTTACATATCGGCGTGGGCTTCGGCGTTGCTCGTTCTGACTGTTTGGGCCATGCTAAAGCCTCGATTCGTGGGACGGGTGACAGGAGAAACATCCCACGTCGTTTTTTATTCAAACCTGCCTGAGTTCGGGACGTTGCAAGGCAAGCTAAAACCTTTTAAATCATGAAGAGAATCTTTTCTTTATTGTTGCTGCTGGCGGCTATGCCGCTTGCATCAAGTGCCGACGTGCTGCCTGGCGATGTCGACGGCAACGGTTTTGTGAACATCGGTGATTTGACAGAGCTGATTGACTTGCTGCTGAACAATCAGACTGATGTGGGTCTTTATCCAGCAGCGGACGTGGATGGTAACGGCGCAATAAGCATTGACGACGTAACAGAACTGATTGATGTGCTCTTGAATACCAAATACCACGAGTGGGTTGACCTGGGTCTGCCCAGCGGCACACTGTGGGCAACCTGCAACGTGGGTGCTGAAAGTCCCGAGGAATACGGCGACTACTTCGCCTGGGGAGAGACCGAACCCAAATCGGTTTATGACTGGAGCACCTACAAGTGGTGCAACGGAAGCGAATTCACATTAACCAAGTACTGCACCTATAGCAGTGATGGTTACAATGGGTTTGTGGATAGCAAGACCGAGTTGGACCCCGAGGACGATGCGGCCTACGTCAACTGGGGTCCCTCATGGCGCATGCCCACGGTCGAACAGCTTGCTGAACTGTGCAACAACTGCACCTGGACATGGACTCAGCGCAATGGTGAGGACTGTGAGATGGTCACTGGCCCCAATGGTAACACTTTGTTCCTGCCCGCCCAAGGCCAGCGTTGGAATGAGTCGCTCGACTATGAGGGCTGGAAAGGGTTCTATTGGTCGCGTACGCTCCTCAACGGGAGTTCGAGACACGCCCGCATAATCCACTTTGGAAACGGTTGGGGTTCTATCACTAACATTGGTCGCTGCTACGGTTTCCCTGTCCGTGCCGTGCGCGTTTCGCAAAACTAGCACCCTTTCCTAACAAGCTGGAATTAGCATCTGTTGCTCGGCGGTGTGACATCCGACTTGGGGGCGAGAACAGGCGGCTCTCCAGAGTCGCCGCTACCCGAGACGGATGTCGCAACGCCGAGTAGCCTTTTGGCTTCCAGCAAGCGGCAGCCGATGGGAGTATTACGTAAACAGGAAAATGCGTAAATAAATTTGGCATTCCGCTCGATTTGCACTACCTTTGCCGAAAAATTGTGAAACGAGCGTCGAGAGCATGAAACAGAACTGGAGACCTGGCACCATGATATACCCGTTGCCCGCACTGCTGGTCAGCTGCGGGGCTTCGCCCGAGGAGTATAACGTCTTTACCGCAGCATGGACGGGTACCATCTGCAGTGATCCGGCCCTGTGTTATGTTTCGATCCGGCCCGAGCGCCACAGTCACGGCATCGTTGAGCGCAACATGGCGTTCACGCTCAACCTCACGACCCGCGACCTGGCACGTGCCACCGACTGGTGCGGCGTGCGGTCAGGACGTGACTTTGACAAGTGGAGCGAGATGGGGCTCACGCCCGTCAAGGGTGAGACCGTCGCAGCCCCCTACATCCAGCAGGCTCCCGTGAGCATCGAGTGCCGCGTGCGTGACATCATGCGTCTGGGCACCCACGACATGTTTATCGGTGAGGTGATGAATGTCATTGCCGATGACCGCTATATCGACCCCGACAGCGGAGCCCTCGACCTCAAGGCCGCCGACATGATTACCTATTGCCACGGGCACTATTACGGCCTGGGCGAGGAACTGGGTCACTTCGGGTGGTCGGTCCGCAAGAAACCAAAGAAATAACAAGAATAACTTTAATCATTAAACTTTAACCATTAACCATTAAACTAAAAATCAATGGAACGAGACAAAGTGATTTTTGACATCATCGAGCGTGAACATCAGCGTCAGCAACACGGCATTGAGCTCATCGCCAGTGAGAACTTCGTGAGCGACCAGGTCATGCAGGCCATGGGCAGCTGCCTCACCAACAAGTATGCCGAGGGTTATCCCGGCCACCGCTACTATGGCGGTTGCCGGTGTGTTGACGAGAGCGAGAATGTCGCTATCGAGCGTCTGAAACAGATCTTCGATGCCGAGTACGTTAACGTGCAGCCCCACTCGGGCGCACAGGCCAATATGGCCGTGTTCATGGCTTGCCTCAAGCCCGGTGACAAGTTCATGGGTCTGAACCTGGCTCATGGTGGTCACCTGTCACACGGTAGCCCCGTTAACTTCTCGGGCCTGATGTTCCAGGCTTGTGAATATAACGTGACCCCCGACACCAACCTGGTGGACTATGACCAGATGGAAGAGGTGGCACAGCGCGAGCGTCCCAAGCTGATCGTCGGTGGCGCCAGCGCCTACAGCCGCGAGTGGGACTACGAGCGCATGCGCAAGATCGCCGACAGCGTGGGCGCTCTGCTCATGATCGACATGGCACACCCCGCCGGCTTGATCGCCGCCGGTCTGCTGAACAACCCCTTGAAGTATGCCCACATCGTTACCAGCACCACCCACAAGACCCTGCGCGGTCCCCGTGGCGGTATCATCCTGCTGGGTAAGGACTTCGACAACCCCTGGGGCAAGACCACCAAGAAGGGTGTCATCCGCAAGATGTCGTCGCTGCTCGACAGTGCTGTCTTCCCCGGCGTGCAGGGCGGCCCGCTGGAGCACGTGATCGCAGCTAAGGCTGTCGCCTTTGGTGAGATTATGCAACCCTCCTTCAAGGACTACGCCATCCAGGTGCGCACCAACGCCGCCGCTATGGCCCAGGCCCTCATCGACAAGGGTTACAAGATCTGCTCGGGCGGTACCGACAACCACTGCATGCTGGTTGACCTGCGTACCAAGTATCCCGAGTTGACCGGTAAAGTGGCCGAGGCTGCCCTCGTTGCTGCCGACATCACCGTCAACAAGAACATGGTTCCCTTCGACGACCGCAGCGCCTTCCAGACCAGCGGTCTGCGTCTGGGCACTCCCGCCATCACCACCCGTGGCCTCAAGGAGGACAAGATGGGCGACATCGTCGAGCTCATCGACACCGTTCTGCGTGCCCCCGAGGACGAGGCTGTTATCGCAGCTGTTCGCGGCAAGGTCAACGACATGATGAAGGACTATCCCATGTTCGCCTGGTAAGGCTCGCTGCGCTCCCAGATAAGAGATAAAAGAGAATAGATAAGAGATGGCATTCGCATTCCAGCTGGCGGAACGCGGATGCCATCTATTATCTCTTACCTCCTCTCTCTTACCTCCTCT
>JAFTEU010000163.1 GCA_017453505.1 Muribaculaceae bacterium | reverse complement strand
TCCGCATTGTTTTACATTGTCCTAACTGGCTTCAGAGTAAGCCTCCTGTAGGCTGAAGTGCCATCATATCCACAAAGAATCCCGCCTGGCCCAGTCGCGGGTGAGGCGGGATTACAGTGATTGATAGGAAATTATAGTGTTATTTAATGGTAGTTAAGCCATTGTTAAACTTGATTCCCCTCTTCAAGATCAGAAGGTGAACTGCACGCGGGCCTGAGCCACGTGGAAGTTCTTGTCGTTGGCCAGGAACGGCTTGTCGAGCTTGTGCCAGGTGTAGTCCAGCATGCAGAGGACATAGCGGTTGAAGGCATAGTTCAGACCCAGGGTCACGCTGTGGATGTTACCACCACCGACGCTGGTAGCGCCAGTGCCGGGCCAATCCTCCATGTAACCGTTGGCATAGAAGTGGCCACGACCGGGGTTGAAGTACTCACCGTCGGTGAGGTTGTTCAGGCCAGTGTAGTTGTAGCGGGCCACGATCTCGAGAGCCTTGCCGTCAAGACCGCCGAGCAGACCTTCCTGGTAGTTGTACTTGTAGCCGTTGCCCAGGATCTGGAAGCCAGCCTCAACATAGCCGCCAAGGAAGTTGTTGTTCTTGAGCTTGTTGGCATTCTCCCACCACTCGATGTCGCCCCAGCCGTCGATGTTGTTCTGGGCATCGATGAAGAGCGAGTAGCTGTCGCGCTTCTTGGTCACGTGCTTGTAGAAGAATTCACCACGGGCAAAGAACTTGTCGTTCTGGTAGAGAGCCTCAGCGCCCACGTTGACCACGTTGTTGGCCCAATCGAGGTCGGCGCTGACGAACTGCTCGTCCTCATCAACGAGAGTCTCCAGGGCCTGGCCCAGGTGGAGGCTCTTCTTCAGGACGTTGTTGTAAACCTCACCGCCACCCAGGTGGGCAAAGCGTGCGCTCACGCCCACGTGCAGGGTCTGGTAGTCGTCGGCAATGGGACGAACCAGGTAACGACCGGCAACGGTGATGCCGTTGAAACCAGCGTCGATCTTGTTGTAGGCATTCTCGGTGAAGACACCCTGATAGGCCATGAAGCGGTTGCTGTTATATTTGTAGCTGATACCGAGTTCGCGGCCTTCTCCCAGAGCATAGGACGAACCGGGACGGCTGATGAAGTGGTAGCTTCCCAGCGAGGTGTTGCGGGCCATTGAACCAGCGGGGTCGTTGTAGTAACCCACCTTCACGGCATGGGTGTTGTCATTGTTGTCGAGGTGACTGTACTGCAGGAAGATGTTCTTCTGCGAGAACTTGCCGCCGCCGAAACCGAAGTCGGCATAGAAGTACCAGTCCTTATAGGTCATCGAGGTGCGGATGCGTGCATCGGTGATAGCGGCACCACTCTGCAGGGGAGTGAAGTCGCTGCGATAGTAAGCGGCATCGGCCATCATGCGTGCACCGACGGTGAACTTCACTTCCTTCTCGGCGTTCTCGAGTTCGAGGGTGGGATCGGTGTCGAAGTCCTGAGCAGCTGCTGTCAGCGCGAACACAGCCAAAAGAGGCATCAAAATATATTTTTTCATATTCGTTTGTGTCAGTTTAATATTGATAATGTTCATTACACCAGTTGTGGATTAGTAACCCAGACGCTCGAGGGTTGCAGCGGCATCGGGAACGGTGACGTTGGCCTGCGAGTTGTCATACTTCTGTCCAGCGTGGAAGGGGTTGGGCAGGGCGGGGTTGCCACGGAAGCCGTTCTCGATCATGTAGCGCAGCGACATCTCGGTGCGGTTGGTGAAGAAGCCGTCCATGTAAACGGGAACACTGCTGGGATAGCTGGTGGTGCAGTAGGGAGTAGCGGGGATCTCCAGACGCAGCAAGTCGTCAAACTCGGTCTCCCAACCATAGTTGTAGTAGCCCATATACTTGCACATCTGTGCCCAGCTGTCGAAGCTGTAGGGGTGGTTGATCATACCGGCACGGCGAATCATGTAGGCCTGCCAGGGAGCGTTCATCTCGGGATAGTTGTTGGGGGCACCGCTGATGGCCGGGCCGATGATGTGAGCGCCATTGTCCTGAGCCCACTTGATGAAGGCAGCATAGCCAGTGGGGGTGTCATAGGCGATGTCGGTAGCATAGGCGGGCTCGCTGATCCACAACAGGTAGCACATGGGGATGCGACCCTTGAAGACGTCGTTGGCGCGACGCAGGGCATCGAACGAGAAGGTCTGCAGGATGACGCGGCCGCGGGTGTTGCCCACGTTCACCTTGCCATTCTTGTAGAAGGGCTGGTCGCCGGGATCGTTGGTGATGATGTTCCAGCCCTGCTCGGCCAGCACGTCATACACGCGCTGCTCCATGTTGCCGGGGTTGAGCCAGCTCTCCTTGAACTCGACATAGATGCCGGGGCGGTTGCCGGTGTCCTCGGGGTCAGCCTCGTAGGCGTTAGCGAAGTCATACTCGATGAAGTCCATGTACTTGGGGTTGTAGTCGCCCTTAGCCTTGATGGCGTCATAGATCTGCTGGAGGGTCATGCCCTTGTACTCGTCCTTCACCTTGTAGGACAGCACGCGGCGGCCATTGGCGTCACGGATGAGGCGCTTGCCCTGTGCATAGGCGATCTGATCCTGGATGGCACTGATGTACAGACCATTGCTGTAAACGATCTTGCCATTCTCGAAGCGGCCGTTCTCGGTAGCCTTGAAGGTGGGACGGGCCTGCTCGAGCGAGCTCTCGTTGAACCAGCTGCCGGCATCGAGCATGAGCAGCTCGGCATAGTAGTAGCTCAGGGTATAGAAGGGGCGGAAGGCGGCCATGTCACGACCGTACTGCGCCTCGGCATCATCGCGCGAGAAGCCCAGGCTCATGTAGAAGTCCACACGGCTGGTGGGCACGTTCTCACTGAAGATGTTCTCGATGTTGGTGGTGCGCTTCAGGTTCTCATCGTGGTTGGCGAGCACGATACCGTCCTTGGTGCACTGCACGTCGCTCTCGAGGTAGTCGGCACCCATTTCGCGGGCCCAACGCCACGAAGCCTCGGTCTCCTCGGGAGCCCAGAAGGTGGAGCCACGGTGTGCAATGACTGCATACAGGGGCACATAATCACGAACCTTGGCCAGCTCATTGTTCAGTACCTGAACTTCAACACGCTTGGCATCAAGCTTCTCATTGGTGAACTGCTGTTCTTCCTCACATGAGGTGAAGGCCGCAAGCACAACGGTGCTCAACAGACCTACTTTTACCAGATGTTTAAACATAAGTGTTAAAATGATTTTGATGAATAATTATTGTGATAATTCGTTATTTCTTCTCTCCTTCAACGCTGGTGCCCTTGCGGTCGGCCACAAGATACTGCTCCTCCTTGTAGGTCAAACCCATGAAGAGGATGGCGAGCACGCATGCCCCAATGAGCAGGATGAAGTAGGTGCTGAAGTTGTAGCCGGTATCGGTCTTGGCCAGCTTGAGGACATAGCCGAGGACGGTGTTAGCCAGGATACTGGTACCCAGCACATAGCCCATGAATCCCGTCAGACCGGCGGCGGTGCCTGCTGCATTCTTGGGAGCCAGGTCAAGCGCCTGTACACCGATGAGCATCACGGGACCATAGATGAGGAAGCCGATGGCGATGAGGCATCCCACGACAACCCAGAAGTTGTTGATGAACTGCCAGTAAACGACGATCACGGCAATGATGATGGCCATGAAGAGCATGGTGGGCATCGCGCGGCGGCCATTGAAGACCTTGTCGCTGAGCCATCCGCAGAAGATGGTGCCGGGGATGGCGGCAAACTCAAATGCGAAGTAGGCCCAACCAGCGCTCTTGAGGTCGGCACCCTGGGTGTCCAGAATCTTGGGAGCCCAGTCCAGACAGCCGTAGCGCACCATATAGATAAAGGAGTTGGCCAGTGCAATGTACCACAAGAACTTGTTGGAGAGCACGGTGCGGAAGATTTCCTTGACGCTGAGCGACTGCTCGCTCTTCTTCTCGTCGTAGTTCTTGGAGGCGCTGCCGCTCCACTTCTCGATAGAGGGGAGACCGCAGGATTGAGGGGTGTCGCGGATGAGCACATAGGCGATCAATGCAATCAGGATAGCCACAGCGGCGGGGAAGGCGTAGGTGCCGATGAGGAAGTAGAGTTCCTTGTTCTCACCGAAGAACCAGTGACCGAACCACAGCGCGCCATAACCGGCCATGGGGCCGACGAGGGCGCCACCCACGTTGTGGGCGCAGTTCCATACACTCATCCACGTGCCGCGCTCCTTGATGGAGAACCAGCGGGTCATCACACGGCCACACGGAGGCCAACCCATACCCTGGAACCAACCCACGAGGAAGTTGAAGACACCCATCAGGGTGATGGCCAATCCCTTGTTCTCGGGTCCGATAGCCACAACGGGCACAATCATGAACAACATGGCTACTGCCGACAGGATCAGTCCCAATGGCAGGAAGCGGCGCGCATTGCTGCGGTCGCTGATGCTGGCCATGACAAACTTGGAGATACCGTAGGCCAGGGCATTCATTGCCATGGCACCACCGAGTTCGGCCTCATTGAAGCCGAGTTCACCTAGCGGAGCAACAGCCATGGAGAGGTTTTTCCTCACCAGGTAGAAACCGGCGTAGCCGATGAAGATACCGACAAAGACTTGCCAACGCAGCTTCTTGTAGTCTGCATCGACGCGGTTGTCGGTACGCTCGGGCTTATAGGCCGGGGGAGCTAAAAAACTTGCCATAATTACTTTAGGTTTTAGGTGTTAAGTAGTTGTTATTGAATAATATTGTTTATGTGTTTATTTTAATCCATTAGCGCGACGGGTGGCCTCGACATCGAGGGCATCGGCCAGGATGCTGATGGGATTCTCGACGGGCAGGCCGGTTGACATTTCGATCTGCCACTTGCATGTCTCGCAGTCGGTGGCGACAGCCTCGACCTTAGCCTCCTCGATAGACTTGAACAGGGTGGAGCCGATGGCCTGGGAGCGCTCGTAGTTCTCCTTCTTGAAACCATAGGTGCCCGAAATGCCGCAACACTCCTGCTCGAGCTCCACGAGGTCAAGCCCTGGTATCATGCGCAGCATTTCAATGCTGTAGATCTGCCAGCCCATGCGCTGCATGTGACAGGCGGTGTGATAGGCGATGCGGCGCTTATAGTCTTGCTTAAAGATGAGCTTGATTTCTTCCTCATCGACAAGGTTGTAGATAAACCGTGTTGCCAGCATGATGCTGTCGCGCACATCGCTGGTGTCGATGTCGAGTATCGCGGGATACTCGTCACGCAGGTTGAAGGTGCAGCTCGAGCTGGTGGTCAATACCGTGCGGCGCTGCTCCTTCACTGAACGGCGTATCGAGGTGGCATTCACGGTGCCCTGCCGCTTGGCCTGCTTGTAAAGGCCATTGGCGATCAGCGCGACACCGCAGCACTGTTCCTTGTCCAGCAGGTGGACACCATAGCCCACCGCGTTCATCAGCTTGACCAGATCCTGGCCCAGTTTGGGGAAATTGTAGTTGACATAGCAGCCGTGAAAATAGCTCACATGGTGGGGCATGGCTTCTTGTCCGCTAGCGGCATGGCGCTTGTACCAGGTCTCAAACTTGGTGCGGCTATAGGCCGGGAACGTGCGATGCTTGTCGATGGCCATCATGCTGTCCATCACTAGCTTGGTGGGCTTGAGACCCAGGGCCGCGTTGGCGATGGGTGCAACCAGGTTGGCCATGGTGCCCAGCAGGTCGGTGTTGGCCAGCATGGTGTCGCGCAGGCTGGCGCGCTTGCCCTGGCCCGCTGTCATGCGTGCCTGCTGGATGATGTCGGCGATGTGCACCCCGCTGGGGCACGCTACCTCGCATCGCTTGCAGTTGAGGCACAGCTTGAGCATCTTGTCGTAGTAGGCGGGGTCCTTCAGACGATAACGCTCGCCATCGGGCCCGGCCTGTTTGGGTCCAGGATAGTCGGTGGTCACAGCGGCAACGGGGCAGACCGTGGTGCAGATGGAGCACTTGGTGCACTGCTCAAAGTTGTTGTCGCTGATGTTGCACAGTTGCATTGATTCAGCCATAAAATCCCATTAAAAAATCATCAATCAAATCGTTATCTATACTTTCTTAAATCTTTTGTCGAAGTCGCATTGAGATGGACTCCGTCTGCAAGATAGCTAAATGCATTAAATCGTCATGCCAGAATATCGTGGGCCACGGCCAGTGCCGTCAGCAGCGACACGCCGGTTCCATCGCCCATCTTGATGGCATCGTGTCCACTCAGGACCGAGCCGATGGCATGGAGGTTGTTGATGGGTTTGCCCCGCTTGAGGCAGTGCAGGTTGCCGTCGGTGGCCACACCATATCGCATGTAGGCCTGCGGCTCAAGCACACCGAAGCGAGTCCACTGTTCGCGGTCGCTGTCGGCATCCACATCGAGGTCGAGCACGGGCTCGTAGACGCGCTCGTAGTCGGCCCTGAGTCCACGGCTGATAAACGAACCCGTGGCGAGCACGAAGTTATCGGCCTTGAGTGGCATGTCGCCCAGCTTGGCGGTGGTGACACTGGCCAAACGGTCGCTGTCGAAGGCTCCGCTCACGGCGGTGTCGCCCATCAGGTAGTTGCCGCCCAGCATCCTGAAGTAGTGCCGCAGCAGCGTCTGCATCCTCATACCAGCCACGGCGGGCGGCAGGGTGGCGACGAGCCGCAGGGGCTTGCTGACCAATCCCTGCAGCATCTGGACATCACTATCGTCGTTCTGTCCCAACACGCTGGGCAGCAATACCATGTCGGCATCCCCGGCCAGGGTGTTGATCTGCTCGGCGAGGCGCTTCAACGCGTTGTTGCTGGTCAGATGCTTGGCGAGGCTGCTGGCGCGCATCTCGCTGGGGCTGCGGCGCAGGGCGGTGATGTCGTCGGTCGTGAATTCCACCTTTTTCACCTCAAGGCCCAGACCCTGAAGCCCGTGTTCGAGCATGCCGTTGGGCTCGTCAAAGAAACCGCGGATGCACATCAGCGCCACCCGCTTGGCGGGCAGGTTGTTCAGGTCGTCGAGGCGCAGGTGGTCACTCAGCGTGAGCCAGGCGGGCTTGGCGATGCCCATCGGGGTGATGCGCCAGTGGTTGCGGGCCGTGCTGCCCTCCATGCTGATGCCGGCATCGGCCAGCAGCTGTCGGGCTTCGTCGGCCAGAACGGCGATGCGGTCGGCGCCAATCTTACTGTAGGGGTGATCCTGGGGCAGGGCGGCGATGGCCTCGAGCGGTGCGTTGACCGCCTTGCCGTCGATATTGCCCAGCAGCTCCATCGATCCACCGTTGAAGAGCAGTGTGCTCTGTCCACTGGCCACGATAGCCACACGCTTGCCGCGCTTTGCCAGCGCGATGCCACACGTGAGGCCGCTCAGGCCTCCTCCCATGATGACGGTGTCCATTCTCATTGGGCGTCCTCCTTTCCTTCAAGATTAACTGCCATGTCCAGGCCGCACAGTCCCTCATAGATGGTTGCTGTCAACTGCGACTCGCGCAGGGTGTCTCCCCAGGCGACAGGCCTCATGCCCTTCCATCGCTCGTCGAGGAAGGAGGCCAAATCCTCCTGTGCCCGCTTCACGTCGTGGTTGAACTCGCCCATCAGCGACGCGGCGCGGCAGGAGCAGAGCTTGCCCTGGCAGGTGCCCATGCCCACGCGTGTGCGTCGGCGCAGGTTCACCAGGTTGTGCACATGCAGCTGATGCACGGCATATTTGATTTCGCCCACGGTGACGCCTTCGCACTCGCACACCAGGGCGTTGTCGATGTCATTTTCCTTCTCGATGCGTGCGGCGAGCGATCCGTGGCGGCCGATGGCGGCCCGCTGGCCGAAGCTGTATCGCTTGGTCAGGTCGCTCTGGTTGGGTGCGTCATCCTCAGAACCGGGTAGCGGCTGGCTGGCGGTTACGCAGGGAGCCGTGTTGCCCAGCTTGGCGCAGACGGCATTAGTGGCGATCTCGCCCATCAGGCGGTAGGTCATCATCTTGCCGCCGGTGATGGTGATGAAGCCCTCCAGGCCATCGCGCTGGGCGTGGTCCAGACAGACGATGCCACGGCTGATGCTGCGGCCGCTGGGGTCGTCGTCGCTGGCGACCAGCGGTCGCACACCTGCATAGGCGCGGATGATCCGTGTGGTGGCCAGCGAGGGAGCGATTTTAACGCCCTCCTTGAGCAGGATATCGACTTCCTCACGGGTGACACGCATGTCGTCGACCGTCTCGATGGGGATGCGGTCGCTGGTGGTGCCGATGACGCACACGGTGTCGTCAGGCACCAGGATGTCGGCGTTGGCCGGCTTGCGGCAACGGTTGATGACCATGTTGTTGACGCGGTGGCCGAAGATGAGCAGCGCGCCGCGTGCAGGGAACATAGATATCTTGACCCCGGCCATCTGGGCGATGCGCTGTCCCCAGATGCCGCTGGCGTTGACCACGACGCGGCCCCGCACCTCGACGTGACTGCCGTCGTGCTTGTTGAACAGCTTCACGCCCTCGACGCGGTTCTGGTTGATGATCAGTCCCTCGACCTCGTGATAGTTGAGCGTCTCGGCCCCGTGCATGCGGGCATCGAGCAGGTTGGCCACGGTCAGGCGGAACGGGTCGATCGAGGCGTCGGGGATGCGCACGGCACCGATGAGCTCGGGATTAACCGCCGGCTCGATGCGCCGCGCCTCGGCGGGGTCGATGACATCGGCCCGGATGCCTGCGCGCTGGCAAGCCTCGACAAACGTCTGCTGGTACTGCAGGTCGTCCTCTGGCAGCGTGATGAACAGGCCGTCGGTCTCCTCGACACAGTGCCTGGCGATGCGGCGCAGGATCATGTTCTCGCTGATGCATTCGCTGGCGCTCTCGCTGTCGGTGACAGCATAGCGTGCCCCGCTGTGCATCAGGCCATGGTTGCGGCCAGTCGCTCCGGTGCTATAATCGTTGCGCTCGACGAGCAGTACGCTCAGGCCGCGCAGGGCGCAATCCCTGGCGGTGCCAGCGCCCGTCGCGCCGCCACCGATAATGATCACGTCGTATTCCTTGTTATAAATGTCGCTTGTTACCATAAATACAATTATTAAGGTAGCAAAACTAATCATTTTTGGCCACATGGCACTCGGATTTCCCGTGAAAGTGAGTGTCGCCCACTCAGATCCATGTGATGGGCTGTTAATTAGTTTCGTTGCAAAGGTAAAATGTATAATTGAATTGACAAAATAATTTCGTTATTTTTTTGTGGTGATTGCTGGGATTTTTTAAATAAATATCTAGTTTTTAAATGAATAATGCTGAGTTTTTTCAATAAACTCTTGAGAATTGGCATTGCGTTTGTAGTTGAAAAAGTTTCGTTTTTGTCTAAAAATGATAGTAAAAACTTGAGTTTTTACCTTGATTTATGTTTCGTTTTGAAAATTATCGAAAGATTTTTGCTGATTTGTTTGGTGGGTTTGAGGGTTTGACTTACTTTTGCGGCATAGAAATAGAAAACTTCTAAATTTCGTTTCGGTATGACAAAAGAGGAGAGGCATGAGGTGATCATGGAGGCGCTCATCAAGCACGGGTCGGTGCTGGTGTCGGACCTGGTGGAGCAGCTTAACGTGTCGGCCGTGACTGTCCGTAAGGACCTCACCGAGCTGGAAAAGAGCGATAAGCTCTATCGCAGCCACGGCAAGGCAGTGCTCATCAACCCGTATATCAACAACCGCTCGGTTAACGTCAAGGAGAAACTGGCTACCGACGAGAAGCGCGCCATCGGTCGTGAGGCCGCCCGGTTGATCACCCGTGACGACAGCATCGTGATCGCGTCGGGGACAACGGTGCATGCGCTGGCCCGCAACATCCAGCCGATCCACCGGCTGACGGTGGTGTCGGCCTCGCTGCCGGTGAGCAACATCCTGTCGCAGCATGAGAACATCGACATCATCCAGCTGGGCGGCATGCTGCGCCACAGCAGCCTGTCGGTGGTGGGGGAGTATGCCGCCGATATCCTGGCACAATGCTCCTTCAGCAAGTTGTATCTGGGTGTTGACGGCATCGACTTTGACTATGGCATCACGACGACCGAGATGCGCGAGGCGGCGTTGAACCAGAAGATGATAGAGGCTGCCCAGAAGACGATTGTCCTAGCCGACAGCAGCAAGTTCGGGCGGCGCGGCTTCGCCAAGATTGCCGATATTGATGCTGTCGATATCATCATTACCGACACAGGGGTCTCACCCAAGGTCGTCAAGAAGGTCGAGGACTTGGGTATCGAGCTGATTATCGCCGGGTAGCGGCTGGAATGGCAGGGGTTATTGTGCTGTGATCTTGTCGGCGAAGGGGGCGTTGCTCCAGACGATGAGGGCACCTGATGTGGTGTCGGCCGCGATGGTCATCACACCCAGGTCCTGCCGGTGCTCCATCATTCTTTTCACTTCGTTTTCACCCATGACCATGCATGCTGTTGCCCAGGCATCGGCCGTCATGCAGTCGCTGGCGATGACGGTGACGCTCTGCAGGGTGCCAGCGCGGCTGTCGCCGGTGCGCGGGTCGATGATGTGTGACAGCTTGTTGCCTCCCTCGACACGCCACTTGCGGTAGTTGCCGCTGGTGGCCACAGCTCCGCTGTCGAGCGACAGCACGAACGAGCTCTCGTGGCTGTCGACGTTGTCGTTGCTGGGCATGTCGACCGACACCTGCCAGGCGGTGCCGCGGCTGTTGGTGCCGCTGGCTGTCACCTCGCCGCCGATCTCGACGAGCCAGTTGACGGCGCCGTTGCGTGCGAGCATGCGTCCGATTTCGTCACATGCCAACCCCTTGGCGATGGAACTGAAGTCCAGCATCAGGCGCTTGTCCTGCTTGACCAGGGTGTCGCCGTGTAGTGCCAGCTTGTCCATGCCGACGAAGGCCAGGATGCTGTCGAGCTGGGCTCGTGTGGGCATACTGCCACTCTTGTAGCCGAAGCCCCATGCGTTGACCAGCGGCATGACCGTTGGGTCGAAGGCCCCGCTGCTCTCACGGTTGATGACCGTCGAGGCCAGGATGAGGCGCTTGATGTAGCCGTCGACGCGGGTCATGGTGTTCTCGTTGAGGGCGCTGATGAGCGAAGCCTTGTTGTAGGGCGAAACGCTCATGTCCATGTTGCCGAGGATGAACTGGATGCTGTCGTCCAGATCGCGGTCGGCCTCATAGGTGATGTGGTACTCGGTTGTCCATACCACGCCCTCGCTGGAGAAAAAACGCTTGCGGTCGCGCGAGCAGAAGACGGCTACCAGCGTGACAATGAGAGCGATGAGTATGGCGGTATAGCGTTTCACCATATCGTTTGGGCTACGGGAGCCGACGAGGCTATGATAGACTGCTACTGCTTGAGGAACCAGGTGAGGTTGAAGTACCAGGTGCGGTTCTTGGCGACGTTGTCGTCAAGGATCTTGGTGTGGAAAGACTGACCGATGGAGAAGTTGTAGCCGGCGCGCAACTGCAGCCGTTCCTTCAACTCAATGCCCGCGCCCATGTCCAGGTAGACGTTGACGGGAGGGTAGGAGTTGAGCGACTTGTGGCTGGCGTAGGGTAGAAAAGAGAACTGCGGTCCCACATAGATCAGCGGCATGATGGTGTTTTCGAGCCCACCCATGCGGTGCCACCTGAACTTGAGGTGGAGTGGCACATCGATGTAGTGCATCGCCACGGTCTCCTTGCCATAGTCCAGCGAGGACCAGGCCACGCGTTCACCGTAGTTGACCTTTCCCTGCTTGAGGGTGTAAAGCAAAGCTCCATCGACACCGAAGCCGATGCCGCTGAAGTTCATCTCGCCCGTGACGCCGACTTGTGGCCCTGCCATGCGTGTCGTCGTCAGGATGTCGTGCTGCTTGAAGTGTACCTCGTTGAAGTTCATGCCGGCGGTGACGCCCCATCGCGATGAGGTCTGTGCCGTAGCGGCTGCCGCGGTGATGAACAAGGCGGCGATGATGAGAGTGATTTTTTTCATTATGTATTATTTATTTCTTGTTCCTGATGAAGGGTTAGGCGGCTAGAAGAGCCAGGCGGCGCAGAGCGTCCAGTGGCGGTCCTTGCCATGGACGACGTTGCCGTTGAAGTCGCTGTCGATATAGCTCAAGGCCTTGGAGATGCCGATGCCGTAGGTCGCCGAGACGCGCAGGTGGTTGAACAGATCCACGCCGCCGCCGACGTCCCACGAGAAGAACGTCTTGGAGTTCTCGCGGTTGCTGGGGGCATTCTCGTTGAAGAGGATGGAGATGTCGGGTCCGGTGAAGATGTAGGGGGCGACAACGTGGCTCACGCCGGGTATAGCGAGCCGATAGCGGGCATACACGGGGATGTCGATGTAGTGGCGCTTGTACACGCCGTGGTCATCGCTGAGCCGGTTGTTGCGGTGGGCGTAGAGGAGCGAGACCTCGGCACCGAGTCCCACAACTGGGATGTTGAGGTCGAGTAACAGGCCGCCGGTGTAGCCCACGCGGTTGTCGCTGCTGACGACGTCGCGGTCGAAGCGCAACTGTCCCACGGTGATGCCGCCGCGGATGCCCAGCCGCACCTGTGCCACAGCGGGCATAGCCATGGAACAGAGCAGAAGGACTGCGATGAGAATGTGCTTACAAATCTTCATTATCTAGTAGTGATCATGTGAATTGAACCCCAAAGCTACACATTATTTTTCAATCAGAGCCCAGTTTTAAGGGTTTTTCTATTTTTTTATAATTCAAGCCTGCAAAGTGGCGAAGCTACTTTGCAGGCTTGAAGGGGAGTGGGGAG
>JAFTEU010000162.1 GCA_017453505.1 Muribaculaceae bacterium | reverse complement strand
TTCCACTTTTTTATTTTTTAGCTTTATCTCTTTCGATTGTGGGGAGCAAACTTGCAACGATAGTTGCATGATATTTTCCCTTTCACCATATTATTCAGCTTGGTGCGTATCAGTTGCTTGCGAATAGGTGAGATCTTGTCAACAAAAAGCGTTTTTTCCAGATGGTCACATTCATGCTGCACGACTCGTGCGAGATAACCCTCAATGTCCTCGTCATGTTCCTGGAACTGCTCGTCTTGCCAGTGCAGGTGAATTTTTTCCTGGCGATGCACGTTCTCATGAATTCCGGGGACACTCAGACAGCCCTCTTCACGTGAGATCAGAGGAGCATTCTCGTCAACAGTAATCACGGGATTGATGAGCACCATGCGACGATCCTTAAGCTCGGGAAAATCCTCGGCCAGCACATCCACATCAATATAGACAATGCGGGCATTCACACCCACCTGGGGGGCTGCTATGCCAATGCCCTGAGTATGATACATTGTCTCCTTCATGTTCTCGATTAATTCCGACAAACCAGGAAAATCGGGCTTAACAACAGCATTCTCGGTACGAAGCACGGGATGCCCATAAATATAAATAGGTAAAACCATGATGATACTTACTTGTTTTGTTGATTGTATATACTTTGAAGATAATCGTTGAGAATTATGGTTGCGGCTATGGCATCAACTCGCGACTTGTCGCGGCGGTCACTCTTCTTCATGCCTCCGGTAATCATCGCCTGATGGGCAATTGTGCTGGTAAAGCGCTCGTCATACATTGTAACAGGCATGTCAGGCAGTTCCTTGCGCAAGCGATTGACAAAGGGGGTGATGTACTTCATGCTCTCACTGGGCTCACCATTGAGTTGTGTGGGTTGACCGATGACGATAAGCTCCACCCGTTCACGCGCAATATAATCCTTGATGAACTGCATGAGATTGTGAGTTGGAACCGTTGCTAAATTCCCAGCAACAATCTTAAGCGGATCAGTCACAGCCAGGCCAGTCCGTTTGCGGCCGTAGTCTATGCCCAAGATGCGTCCCATCATCTCAACAATAAACCGATTGTATGATTTAGCCTTGCTGCATGGTGAGCAGGAATTCCTCATTATCGCGAGTGCGATCCATGCGCTCCTTGACAAACTCCATGGCCTCAACCGAAGTGCGGTCACTGAGGAAGCGACGGATAATCCACATCTTGTTCAAGGTGTCCTGAGGCAGCAGCAAGTCATCGCGACGCGTGCTCGAAGCCATGACATCAACAGCAGGGAAGATGCGCTTGTTGGAGAGCTTGCGATCAAGCTGCAGTTCCATGTTACCGGTTCCCTTGAATTCCTCAAAGATCACCTCGTCCATCTTGGATCCAGTCTCGGTCAAAGCGGTAGCGATGATGGTCAAACTGCCTCCGCCCTCGATATTGCGGGCGGCTCCAAAGAATCGCTTGGGGCGCTGCAAGGCATTGGCATCCACACCACCGGTCAGGATTTTACCCGAAGCTGGGGCAATGGTATTATAGGCACGTGCCAGACGTGTAATCGAATCCAACAGGATAACCACATCATGCCCGCATTCAACCAATCGCTTAGCTTTGCTCAACACGAGGTCGGCAATCTTGACGTGACGGTCGGCAGGCTCATCAAATGTGGAAGCGATTACCTCTGCATTGACACTGCGTGCCATATCGGTTACCTCCTCGGGGCGCTCGTCAATGAGCAGGATAATCATGTAGGTCTCGGGATGATTCTCGGAAATTGCATTGGCAATTTCCTTCAACAACATGGTCTTACCCGTCTTGGGCTGTGCGACAATGAGTCCACGCTGGCCTTTGCCGATGGGTGAGAACATATCGACAACACGTTGTGATACTGTCGGATGGCGCTTGCTCACCAAGTCAAATTTCTCGTCGGGGAACAAGGGTACCAGGTGCTCAAAGGGCACGCGGTCGCGCACGTAGGCCGGGGTGCGTCCATTGATCAAGTGTATCTCACTCAAGGGGAAATACTTCTCACCCTCCATTGGCGGGCGAATGGTTCCCTCAATGACATCACCAGTCTTCAAGCCATATGCCTTGATTTGAGACTGCTGAACGTAGATATCATCTGGTGAAGTCAGATAGTTATAATCACTTGAGCGCAGGAATCCGTAACCCTCAGGTGCCACGTCGAGTACACCTTGAGCCTCAAGTATACCGTCGAAGTTATACGGTTGATCCAAATAAGGGTTCACCTCAGCAATCTGTTGCTGTTGCTGCTGCTTCATTTTGCGCTTCTTGCTCTTGCTCTCCTTGACCACCTTGGGTTCCTGGATAACAATCGGTGCAGCTGCGGCTTCCTCGGCAGCGCGCTTGCGCTCTTCCTCGGCACGGCGCATAGCCTCTTCACGCTCTTGCTGGGTGCGGGGCTTAAAAGTGAAGCTGCTACCCGTATTGAAGAATGAATTGAGGGAGACGCCTTCGCGTTCCCGTGATTCACTTGAGCCTTGAGGATTTACAGGTTCTTCTTGCTGAATCCGGGCAGTATCATCAGCGACTGGAGCACCGGTTGCATCCATCTGAGCAGGAATCTCGTCTGCAACATTTGTCTCAACGCTTTGTTCTTTATCGATTTCCTCAAACGGAAGAACGGGCTCGGCAACCGTAGCGGCTTGCTTAGACTTGCGGCCACGACGGCGCTGAGGTTGCTCTGCAGTTTCTGTAACGGCTGCCGTTGTATCTTGATTTTCGCTACTTTGTCCTTCAGTATCCTTCTGGGCCATCTCGGCAGCCTCTCGAGCGGCTTTCTCAGCAGCCTCACGGGCGGCTTTCTCGGCAGCCGAGGGACGGCCGCGCTTGCGCTTAGGGAGCACAGGAGCCTCAAGTTGCGGCTCAGACTGGTCCTTTGATTCCACAGGCTGTTTCTCGACCACAGTCTCGGGTGATGAAGTTATTGGGGCAGTATTATGCACTTTTTTACTTTGTTTTTTGGTAGCAACTGCATCATCCTTGGTCACTTCATTACCATTGGCCTTTGCTGCCGGCTGACGAATGCGTTCACGGCGACGTTTAGCGACTGGCTCAGGAGCATTGGCTGCTTCTGATTCAGCTTGGTGATCAAGAATTTGGTACACGAGGTCCTCACGGTCCACTGAATCGGCCTTTTTAATATCCATAGATTTAGCTAATTCGCGGAGCTGCTCCTCGCTCATTGCATTAAGTTGATCAATGTTATACATTACCTTATAAAGTTATTGGTGGAATGTGCTAGAAGTAGAATTATCATCTATCTGTCAGCACAATGACATGCACTCTCGCGCACGCATTCCTGTTTTTTAATTGATTTATCTAGTTTCAGTATTCAATTCAGTCTCACAAGTTCCGTTCTGAAACAGAATCCATGCAATAATAACATGGCCCGTGTTATGCCAAAATTTATACGGAAATAGTGTGGAAGTTGTTGAATTGAGGTTTTTAAATGCTTATGGGCACATCCTGTGCCTGTTTGCGCCGCAAAATTAGACTTTTTTTTCCACTTGACCAAAAAAAGCCGTAATTTTGCAGCCTAAAAAACAAAAAAACATGGAGATCGACCGCAATAAAATAGCCGAGCACATCAATTTGCCCGTCATGAAACTGGTGGGTGATGTTGCCGATGAGCTGCATCGCGAGTGTTACGTTGTGGGAGGATATGTGAGAGACATCTTTCTGGAACGTCCCAGCAACGACATGGATTTTGTCACTGTGGGCAGCGGCATAGAAGTGGCTCGGGCTGTGGCACGACGCATCGGCAAACGTGCCCACCTGGCTGTTTTCAAGACCTATGGCACGGCCCAGGTCAAGACGCGCCAGTGGGAACTGGAATTTGTGGGTGCTCGCCGTGAGTCCTATCACCGCGAGAGCCGCAACCCCATTGTTGAAGACGGCACGCTCGACGATGATCAGAAGCGCCGCGACTTCACGATCAACGCCATGGCCATCTGTCTGAACAAGGAGCGCTATGGCCAGTTGCTTGACCCCTTTGACGGCATCGGGGACATGGAGCGCCGCATCATCCGCACACCGCTCGACCCCGACATCACCTTCAGTGATGACCCGCTGCG
>JAFTEU010000014.1 GCA_017453505.1 Muribaculaceae bacterium | reverse complement strand
GTAGAACTCCTTGTAATTGGGGATATAGGTCTTGGGGATGGCCCACATCTCGCCACGGTTAATCACCACAGCGCAGTTGAACAGGTGGCCGCTGCAACGCAACGGAGCTCCCACGACAGCCATCATCGGGATATCCTTGTAGTGCTCACACAAGGTGACGAGAGCCTGCTCGGCCGCATCCAGCAACAGCTCATTGCCAAACAGGTCAGCGCACGTGTAACCGGTCACGCACAATTCGGGCAACACGGCGATGTGTGCACCAGCCCGAAACGCCTTGTCCAGCGCTTCAATCAAGTGGGTCACATTTCCGTCAACATCAGCGACATTCACCTGTGGCACAACAGCTGCCACACGCACCATACCGTAGTCGGTTATCGACTTGTCTTGAGTCTTCACCATATCCTTACAATAGTTTTAACCTGCAAAATTAAGCATTTTCGCCGGAAAATGACTGTTTTTTGCCGAATAAATGGAAATGGATTGATTTGTCACGCTCCAGTCAAATGTATTATGCCGCCGGAATCAGATATTTTTTCAATCTCTTTCTTGCAGATGTGATTTCCTTGTACTACCTTTGCGACAGGATAATAAACATTAAAACAAGATAATTATGAAGAAATTATTTACTTTGCTGTTTTGCGTTGCCACAATGAGTATTGCTGCCAACGCTAGTGAGATTACACTCGTCGACAGGTGCATCAACGTGTTGCTGGGCAAGGAGGTGCCCACAAAGCTCATGGCAAACAATCTCGATGCCAATCATGATGGTGCCATCACGATTGATGACGTTACCACACTCATCGATATAGCTCTCGCGGCTCAGAATGTCAATCGTGCCCCTGCCAGTGACATCGACGTTGACGCCATCATCGACCAGGCCATCAAGAGCGAGACCGGTGAGCCCAATATCCACGATGTCAACAAAGCCGTTGACCACAACTTGAGAAACAAGTAATCAGTACTTAACGACTGGATAATCATCATGAAACGTAATTATAAGTTCTGGCACTTGCTGGCGCTGTCATTGTTGTTTGTCACCTCACTGGCGACGCTGACATCTTGCGGCGACGACGATGATCCAAAGTCAACAGTCATCGACTACTATCTGGATGTCGAGGAAGAGTTTCTTGTCAACGGCTCATCAGACCTGGCCGACAGATACATCAGTCCCATTCCCCGCATGAGGCAGGCCATCCACAAGGCCTACCCGACACCCGACACCAAGGGCAACGACGAGGCTGTCATCGCGGCCTGTGACAAGGAATATGAGGAATACTTGGAGATGTATGTGGGCGGCGCTGAGCATTTCACCTGCCTGTTCAGGCTCGTTCGCGCGACCAAGAGCGGCACAGTAGTGAAGCAGAACGAGATATTGAAGACCTACACCTACGACATCAACCCGCCTGAGCCTGTCGAGGACTAAGCGTCACGACTCTCAGGAGGCAGTAACAGCAACATTTTTTCGACCAAACGGGGCACGGCATAATCAATGATGTCGTGCTCTTTTATCCAGATATAGCCTGATGGCAGATCAGGTTTTTGCTCCACTTGGGCCAGATAGAAGTCGGCCAGCAGGATGCGATGGGTGAGCACATGCTTGACACGACCGGCCAGCAACGTGAGCGGGCACCCCAGTTCTGGCAAGCGTCCGTCCTCGACAAGAAGGGGTTCCCACAAGCCTTGCCAGATGTCACCGGCAGGGCGACGATGCAGGGCGGTCATTCCATCGCAGCGGATATAGATGTACGTCAAGTGACGCTCCTGTACCTTGAGTTTTTTCTCCTTGACAGGAAGCTGGGTCGTGCGGCCAGTGCGCAAGGCATCGCAACTCTCGGCGACAGGGCAGTCCAGGCAACGAGGCGACTTGGGAGTACACCACGTGGCACCAAAGTCCATCATGGCCTGGTTGAAGGTACCTGCTTCGGTCTTGGGCAACAGTTCGGCCGCAAGGGTCTCAAAGGTGCGCTTGCCCCGAGTGGTATTGATGGGGACATCAATGCCGTAATGGCGGGAGAGCACCCGATAGACGTTGCCATCGACAGCAGCCGCAGGCAAGCCGAATGCCATCGACCCCACGGCAGCGGCCGTGTAATCCCCCACCCCTTTCAAGGCACGCAGCCCCTCGATAGTGCGGGGGAAGCCACCTTGAGCCACAATTTGCCGGGCCGCGGTGTGCATGTTGCGGGCGCGGCTGTAATAGCCAAGCCCTTGCCACTGTCGCAGCACCTCGTCCTCGCTGGCAGCTGCCAAGGCCTCGACCGTGGGAAAGCGCTCCATGAAGCGCAACCAGTAGTCGCGTCCCTGCTCGATGCGCGTCTGCTGCAGGATGATCTCGCTCACCCAGATGCCGTAAGGGTCACCGATGCCACGCCACGGTAGTTCGCGCCCATATTGCGCAAACCACCTCAACAATGCCGTTGTAAAAGTCGACTGCTGCATTCCTGCTATTCGAGGGGAAGGATTTTCTTGAAACTTTTCCAGTTCTTGGCGCTGCGGTAGGCATTGAGCGATGTCTCGGGGACGAGCAGTTCCACCTTGTTATTGCTCTCCTTGTCGAGTGCGGGCGGCAGGATGGCATGGCACTCGATACGCATCAAGCTCTTGCATTTCTCGGTGACCTTCTTGCCCAGATGGGTAACGCTCTCGGGGATGACCAGTGTGGTGATAGCGGTCTCGCGCAGGGCGTTGTCGCCTAATGTTGCGACGCCATTACCCAAGTCAATCCGGGCAAGCGCCACACACTCGCGGAAGGCCTCCTTGTCCAGCGTCTTGCAAGCATCAGGCAGCGACACGCTGGTCAATGCCCGGCAATTCTTAAAGGCCCGTTCCCCAATAGTTTTCAGCGCCGACGGCAGATCAATTGCCGTCAGCGACTTACACCCCTCAAATGCTTCCTTCCCGATTTCGGTTAAGCCAATAGGGAACTCTACCGATTGGATAGCAGGGCAATTCTTGAAAGCCCTCATAGCGATCACTGCCACAGATGCGGGCAGCTGAACAGCGGTCAGAGCTTTGCATTCCTCAAATGCCTCTTGGGGAATCTCGGTTAAATCGTTGCTCGTCGTAAATGATTGAAGAGCGCCACAATACTTAAATGCACACTTGCCGATGCGTGTCACTCCAGGCATCTCAATGCTGCGCAGGCGAGAGCAACTCTGAAAGGCAGATTCGCCCACAACAGTCACCGTCGGGGGCAAGACAACTTGCTCTAGCCTAGACCCGGCAAAAGCGCCATTGCCGATTGTGCTCACCGAGGCGGGCAAATCAACACCAGTCACGGCACTACCAGCCATGGCGCGATAGCCGATCCGCTTGACACCGTCGGGCAACACACACGTGCCGTCGCGTCCCGCAGGATACAGGAGCAAGGCTGTACCCGAATTATCGTAAAGCGCGCCATCCTCCCATGTGTAGTAACGACTGCCATTCTCGACAGTGATATCCAGCAACTTGGGCATATACCCCAGGAAGTCGTTGACAATCTGAGTTCCAGCCGGTATGGTGAGCGACGTGAGCGGTGTGTCCTCAAAGGCAGCCTGCCCCAATGTGATCAAGCCATCAGGCAGGACGACACGCTGCAGCCCCGTCTTCTTGAAAGCATTGTCGCCTATCTCGGTCACAGAGCGGGGAATGTTGATAGTGCGCAACTTTTCGCACCCCTCAAAACAGTTACTGCCGATTTCCTGCAAACCATCATGAAGGCTGATGTATTCCAGCCTATAACAACCCGAAAAAGCACTGCTGCCCAGGGAGCGCACACCAGGAGGCATGATGACCTCCTCGAGCTGGCTGCAACCATGCAGGGCATTGTTGCCGATGCGCTTGAGGCGCTCGGGCAACACGATAGAGCGCAGGTGACTGCTGTAGGCCAGGGCATCATCAAGCACGTCATGGGAACCACTATTGCCAAACAATCCACTGGTGCCAGCACTCATGATGCGCACGCGCTCCAGTTCCACATCGATGTAGTTGTCCACCGACTTGTCACGACCGTCCACACAGCGGGAGCGGTCACATATCTTCTTGAGAAACTTAAAGTCCTTGGCATCCATCGGCCCCTCGATGTGGAGCAGTCGCACGCGGTTGATCATGTCGGGCGGCATCTTGGCCTCAAGGGTACCCGGCTCACTGAGGCGGATCTCCACTACGTCACCATAGGTGTTGGTGCGGCCATAACGGTCACGATAACGCTTGTCGCCTCGACTTCCATACTGGGCACTGACTGGCAAGATAGTCACGATGGCCAGCAACAAGGCCAATGTCCACTGCAAGAAATATCTACTTTTCATTGTTGTTACAGTTAGTTTCTCGAGTGCAAATGTAATCAATAGAAACGACAGGCACAAACCCAATACCTGTTTTTCATTCATTTTTCTTGTTCAAGCCATAGTCACCATCAACGGCCAGTGTTCCACGGGAGCACAAGAAAACAAAAAATCGCTCAAATCGAACCGATTGTCTTGTAATTTTTGTATCTTTGCCACTTAAACGTTTAACCATTAACCTTCAAAATCAATTTTCACATGATAAAAAGGACCTTACTGACCCTAATCGGGTCGATGTTGATGCTCACGGCATTGGCCGAGGGCGACGGCAACAATCCGGTGTTCACTAAGCCTAAGTTCAGTGGCTTTGCCATGGCGTCCTATCAGGCGACTTTCCAGGACGGCAATAACAGCAACTCGTTTGACCTGAGGCTTGTCAGGGCCTCGGTCGAGGGCCGCATCCTCAACGATTTCTATTACAAGATTCAGGGACAGATCAATGGCAACACCACAACGATGGGGAGCAGCCCCAGGCTGGTGGACTACTTCATGGAGTGGCAGAAGCTGGACTTCTTCCGCGTGAAGTTGGGTCAGTTCAAGCGCCCGTTCACCTACGAGAACCCGATGAACCCCATTGACCAGGGCTTCATGGGCTATTCACAACCTGTGAGCAAGTTGGCTGGATTTAGCGACCGCACGGGTATGCACGCAAGCAATGGCCGTGACATCGGTCTCCAGTTCCAGGGCGACTTCCTCAAGAACAGCAGTGGCCGCAACCTGTTGCACTACCAGGTGGGCGTGTTCAACGGTCAGGGTATCAACATCAAGGACGTGGATGAACGCAAGGACATCATTGGCGGCGCTTGGGTGATGCCCATCGCTGGGATGCGTATTGGTGCCTTCGGTTGGGAAGGCTCTTATGCCCGCAAGGATGCTGGTCATGTCGTGAGCCTGCGCCAGCACCGCTACGCCTTCAGTGCCGAGTACAAGAAGGGTGACCTGCAGCTGCGCACCGAGTATATCCACTCGACGGGTCGCGGTTTTGCAACCACCTATCAGAAGTCGGCCGACGGCAACGATGCCACCATCAAGACCTATACCGACAAGAACGGCAACACGGTAGATAACGACAAGGCTGATGGTATTTATGCCCTTGCCATTATCCCTGTGGTGAAAGACAAACTGATGGCAAAGGCCCGTTATGACCTGTACCGCCCCACCGCTTCGAGCGTTGATGCCAAGTCCAACTACGAGGTCGGCCTGAACTACCGCTTCTGCAAGTATCTGGAAGTGCAGACCGAGTACTGCTTTACCCATGACCGTGCACTGGCCAATCCCGACTACAGCACCGTGTTTGTGCAACTGAGCATCAGGTATTAAAGCGTCTGGCTATCCGTGGTTGCCGTGGCAGTGCCACGACACACGTGACACCATGCGACAGCCTCGACAATCATTAACTTATAACTAAATATCACTATGTCACTTATCATGATTTTACAGCTCTGCATCGTGCTTGCAGCGTTGTGGCTGGGCTCCCGATATGGTAGTCTGGCATTAGGAGCCATTTCGGGCATTGGCCTGGCCATTCTGGTGTTTGGCTTCGGCATGAAGCCCGGTTCGCCGCCCACCGATGTCATCTACATCATCATTGCCGCTGTTACCTGCGCGGGTATCATGCAGGCTTCGGGTGGTATGGACTGGCTCATCCAGTTGGCCGAGAAGATGTTGCGCAAGCATCCCGACCGCATCACCTTCCTGGCTCCGCTGGCTACCTTCTTCCTGACGGTACTCGTCGGCACAGGCCATGTGGTTTACACGTTGATGCCCATCATCTGCGACATCGCCATCAAGAAGGGCATCCGCCCCGAGCGTCCCTGCGGCATTGCCAGCATCGCCTCGCAGATCGGCATCACCTGCTCGCCCATTGCAGCGGCGGTGGTGGCCTTTATCACCATCTCCAACGCCAACGGTTACCCCATCACCATTCCCCAGGTGCTCATGGTATCGTTCCCGGCATGCCTGCTGGGTATCTTCGTCGCATCGATTGCTTCCTATAAGCGTGGCAAGGACCTAGACAAGGATCCCGAGTTCCAGAAAAGAATTGCCGATCCCGCACAGCGCGAGTACATCTATGGCAGCAACGCCACCACCCTCGACAAGAAGATCTCGCCCGAGAGCAAGCGCGCGGTGTACATCTTCTTCGGTGCCCTGCTGGTGATTGTGTTCTTCGCCATCTTCCAGGACCTGCTGCCCCACTATGACAGCATCAAAGCCGTCGATGGTGCCGCCACCGTCGAGCTTATGGGATCTAGCATCACCCTCACCGCCGACCAGCTGGCCAAGCTGGGTCTCACCATTGACAGCGTGACCCAGGCCATCTCCAGCCCGCTGAAGATGAACCTCGTCATCCAGATTGTGATGATTACCGCCGCCGCGCTGATGATCATCTTCTGCAAGGCATCGCCCAAGAAAGCCATCGCTGGTCCCGTCTGGCAGAGCGGTATGGTTGCCGTGGTTGCCATCTACGGCATCGCTTGGCTCGCCGACACCTACTTCGCCAACTACCTGGGCGAAATCCAGCAGATGCTCTCGGGCATGGTAGCAAAGTATCCGTGGTCGATCGCCTTTGCATTCTTCCTGGTGTCGGTGCTCGTCAATTCACAGGGTGCCGTGGTAGTTTCTATGCTGCCGCTGGCTTATGGCCTGGGCATTGACGGCTGGATACTGCTGGGCGTGTTCTCGTCTGTATATGGCTACTTCTTTATCCCCAACTACCCCTCGGATATAGCCACCGTGAACTTCGACCGCACGGGTACCACCGTCATCGGCAAGTACCTGTTGAACCACTCGTTCATGATGCCCGGTATGGTCCACACAGTCGTCGCCTGCATCGCCGGCTACCTCATCGCCTTCCTCTACCACTCGATGGGCTGGATCTAAACCGACAACAACCAAATACCCAAATACAACAGATTGCACGGGCCTGGTGGGACCCGTGCAATCTTGCTATAACCCCCTAAAAGATATCGTGACACGACAAAAAAACTATAGGTGTCCGGGGAAAGTCCCGTTAGGGACGACCAGGGCATAGGCAGGGGTGCAACGAGGCGAAGCCGAGTGAAACCCCTGTGGGCAATTTGAAAAGACGTCCTAGCCCCATCGGGGCGACAGGCTTAGCATCAGCAACTTACTGTCGCCCCGATGGGGCTAAATATTGGGCGGGGTTGACACGATGCTGGGGTTCCGTTCGGCTTTGCCTCACTCCACCGCCTGCCTATGCCCTGGCCAGCCCTAACGGGCTTCAGAGC